>JACDZH010000056.1 GCA_013426815.1 Paludibacter sp. | reverse complement strand
AGGGGTAGTTTTTTGCAAATATACAAAAACCCACACAATTAAGGGTAGAACCAAATAATAATTGAAGAAATAACCTACCCCTAAAGGAGAATTAATTCCCCTTTAGGGGTTAGGGGTCATTATTTTTTCTTCATATACACTTTGAAATAGCCGTTTTCTTCTACCCAACCCATGTATTCGTGACCTTGTTTACCACACCATTTTGGAATGTCTTGTTTTGTACCTTCGTCCGACGAAAGTATTTCCATTACATCACCTGCTTTGATAGTACCAATGGCTTTTTTTGCTTCCAAAAGTGGACCGGGACAAGCTGTTCCGCGCGCGTCAACCGATTTTGCTACATCTACTGATTTTAATTCTTCTGTTGTCATAACTTTATTAATTTGAAAATTTGAAAATTTTGTTTTTAAATAAAAAGCTGTATTGAACTTTCGCTGGCATCGGCCACAAAAGTGGCGGCACCTGCATAACTTAAATGTGGATAATCAATAAATTCTTCTTTTTTGAAGCCCATAAGTCCCATCGACATTTCGCAGATAACGATTTCGATACCCAATTCACCGGCTTCTTTAAGCATAGTATCCAACGACATAACATTCTGTTTTTTCATTAGATATGAAATCATTTTTGGACCAATGCCGCCCATATTCATATTCGATAGTTTTAGTTTACCAGTACCTTTTGGGAGCATCATACCAAACATTTTTGATATTATATCTTTACCTTCTCCTGTTTTTTTTGGGTCGCGCAGTGCTGAAAGCGACCAGAACGAGAAGAAGAGTTTTACTTGTGTGTCCATTGCAGCTGCAGCAATTGAGATTATCATAGCTGCTAGAATTTTATCCAAATCGCCCGAAACTATTGCGATTGATAATTGGTCCAATCGTGAACTTTCGAGTTTAGAAACTTTTTCTTTTAGTTCGTCAATTTGAGTCTGCAACTGTTTGATAGTTACTTCTGATGATTTTTCCATTTTAGTTCTTATTAGTTGATTAAAGAATTATTTCTGCAAATTTATTGTGGAAATTTTTATTTAATGAATAATTCAGCGTGTAACTGTATACATAATTTTGTGATTTGCATCACAATGTTTATTTTTCAAGAATTATTTTTTTGATTGAAGTAATATGTAATGCAACTACTAAACATATTCGTTTAGTTAAAAAACTGCTTCAATCTTGTTTGATGCCAGTTTTGAAGAACTATCGGAAAATCATTTGCTCGAATTTCTTCTTACTTTTTGGATTATTAATTATTTCCTATTATTGAAAACAATTTTTACACTTCAATTCTATTTTTATTCGTTTAAATATCCAATTCTATCACTTCAATTAATAATAAATCAAAAATGTATTGCATTAGTTTTATCTTTGTAATCGGAAATTATACAGTTGTCAATCATATTATTACTTGCATTACTAACACCAAAAAATTGCTTGTAGTCAAAATATATTGAAAATGATAATACAACTATTACAATTATTAATTATAAAAAAAAGAATCATGAGAAAATTAGTATTTAGTTTAATGCTTTTATTAGTAGTTTCGGCAGTATCCTATGCTCAACCTCCTGGTGGTGGCGGAACCTCGGGTGCTGCAACAACCTTTGACTTTAAAACAGTCATTAACGGCAAATGGAAATTTAATGCCACAGCCAATGTGTACTATATTGTAGGAGTGTATTATTGCGGAACTCCTGCTGCAAGTACTTATGAGCAGATGGGTATTTTTGTACCTGCTGCCTATATGAATGCCACAGCCAATTCGGATGGTACTACTTATACATGTACTATCAATTCAACTACAACTTTTAACGGTTACACGGGTGCAACTGCACCTATCGTTATTCCTGTTAACACAGGCGGATATGCAGCCATGTCGGCACCATCCGATTATTCAAGCACTGTGGCTACCTATACAAATGTAGGTTTTATTTATCTTTGGCCAGGATGTCGTGGTAGAACACACGGTGCGCCACTGGGTGTAACCGACTTGAAGGCAGCCACACGTTATTATCGTTATTTGCAGACCGAACAAAAAGCAGTTCCAGGAAATACCGACCGCATATTTTCATTCGGAATGAGTGGCGGAGGAGCGCAAAGTGCTATCTTTGGAGCATCAGGCAACAACAGTGGCTACGATGCTTACCTCACTGCAATTGGCGCATTAACAGGCTACAAAGACAATATTTGTGGAAGTATGTGCTGGTGTCCTGTAACGAGTCTGGAGCAAGCTGATGCCGCACACGAATGGAACATGGGACTTACACGCAGTGGGCTCGCTACTGCCGATGCAAGTATTAGTAAAGATCTTGCTGCCGAATTTGCCACCTACGTCAATGCAGTTGGATTTAAAAATCCTACAACTGGTGCTACACTTTCACTCACGGCAACTACCAACGGATATTATCAATCGGGTTCGTATTACGAATATGTAATGGGGGTAATTAACGATGCGGTGGCTCGCTACAACAAAAATAACAGTGCCAACGTGGCAGCCTATTCGACAGCCGATAATACCGCACTTTATTCATTCGCTTCAACTTACAAAAAAGCTACTAAAGGCATAGGTGCATTTGATAATTATGCCTCAAAAAGTGCGTTAGAAAATACACTATTCGGTATTGCAGGCGTTGCAGGACATTTTGACCAGTACTTGGGAGAAATTGTAAACACTTATGCTTCTAACTATTATGCTTCTTTTACATCAGCCTTTGCAAGTACAAATGTGGATGCCGTAGGTAATAATGTTCAGAAAAGATTGATGCTATACTCACCCCTTTACTTTCTTATGAATAATAGTACTTATTACAATGGTGGAGGCAGTGGAAGCAGCGATGTTGCACCATTCTGGAGAATTCGTTCGGGTATCAATCAAAGCGATACACCTCTCAATACTGAAATAAATCTGGCTCTTGCCCTTAAAAATTACAGCGGTGTAAAGGATGTTGACTTTGAAACTGTGTGGGGTTTGGCACACGTGACGGCTGAAGACAACGGAGCTTCAGCTTCAGATGCTAATTTTATAGCTTGGGTTCAGAAGTGTGTGGCATCAGCAGCATCAACTGGTGTCAACAGCATTATCAACACAGATAATGAAGTAAAAGCATATTTCGTAGGTAAAGATATTTATATCAATGGTAAACTTACCGAAGCTAATGTGTCATTAATTAAAATTGACGGTACAACTGTTGCAAATTATAAACTTACTAATGACGGTTTGACAACATTAATTGTGAGTGGACTTGTGCATGGAATTTATGTACTACGAGTAAATAACGGAAGTGAAATTAAAACTTTTAAATTGATTCTTAACAAATAAAACACAATGTAATCATATAAGTAGTGAGAATAATTTAATGTCTGAATTTAAGACAAATTTTCCCACAAAAAGAAGTAAATAGTCGACAACAAAAAATGTCTTATTTTCACTTCTTCAAATACACTATTCAACTAGGGGTTGCAACCCCTTGTTGCTTAAAAATGGTACATTATATTAGACCAATTACTTAACATTCCAAAAGTAAAAACTTTTGGAATGTTTTTTATACAGCTATGTAAATTGAAGAGTTCCAGAATATAATTTGATACTAATATGGGATACTTTCTCGAATATGATGTTATTAAATGAAAGTGCCTTTTTCTTTTGTCCAATATTCCCCAAAGATATACAAAATTTCAATGCACTTCGAGTGGAGAAAATAACTGAAACCTATTAATTCAAGATATTATCATGTCCAAAAAAATTTTAATATCTTTGCAGTTCGAATACGCTAAACATAACTGTTTGTTAGCAAACTCTTAACTTATCATGCTTCCAATTTTAGATGAATATCATTTGTATTTAAAACTTGAAAAATCCCTGTCGGACAATACGATAGAGGCTTATGAAAGTGATTTGTTAAAGTTATCGGGATATTTATCGGATGTGCATATTGCTTTAGAAAATGCCACAGCAGAAATTTTGCGCGATTTTATTATTGAAATATGTAATCTGGGAATTCATCCACGCTCACAGGCACGTATTTTATCGAGTATTAAGTCGTTTTTTCATTTTCTGATTTATAAAAATTTTCTGGATAAAGATCCAACCGAATTGCTCGAAAGTCCAAAAATCGGATTGCGACTTCCCGAAATTTTATCGGTACAGGAAATTGATGCAATTGTTCAGTCCATTGACCTTTCAAAACCCGAAGGACAGCGCAACAAGGCGATTATCGAAGTACTTTACGGTTCGGGATTGCGGGTGTCGGAATTGATTGGTTTGCAACTTTCGAAATTGTATATAGACGAAGGTTATATGCTGGTGGAAGGAAAAGGTAGCAAACAGCGATTGGTTCCACTTTCACAAAAATCAATATCGCAAATTTCACTGTGGAAAATTGACCGAAATTTGCTGAAAATTAAAAAAGGACACGAGGACAAGGTATTTTTAAATCGAAGAGGATCAACACTTACCCGTGCCATGATTTTTAAAATTGTGAAAGATTTGTCCGAGCTGGCAGGAATACGAAAAAATGTAAGTCCGCATACTTTTCGACATTCGTTTGCCACACATTTACTCGAAAATGGTGCAAATTTACGCGCCATTCAGCAATTATTAGGTCACGAATCAATTACAACTACAGAACTTTACACACATATAAACGTACAATTTTTGCGTCAAACCATATTAGATTGTCATCCGATGAACAAAAAATAAACACTTGTTACTGTTTTATTTGTTCGAAAGAACGATTCAATCTTTTTCAATAATTTTAAAAATAAAATCTTTGGAAAATAAGTTATTTTGTAAGATCTATCTTTTTATAGTTTTTCTGACATGTATATCTTTTACAATTTGCCCTTTGTCTGCACAAGAAACTATAGTAGTTGGTCAGGTGCTAAATAGTGCCGATAATAGTCCAATTGCTGCTGTAAATATATATTTTAAAAACTCTGAAAAGGTTGTTCAAAGCGATGCAGAAGGGATATTTCTGATTCGAACTTCAGACAAAGTGAATACGCTTGTATTTTCATGTATTGGCTTCAAAAGGCGTGAAATTAAAATTAAATCGGGTCAAAGTGTTGGTTTGGAAATGAAGTTGGACGAACAAAATACTTTGTTGCAAGATGTTTTAGTATTGCCCGGATCTAATCCTGCTTTGGAATGGATGAAAAAAGTGCGGTTACAAAAAAAGGAAAATGATATCAGCCGACATCCTAATTACAACGTACAAAGTACCGAGCAAAATCTGGTACTAATGAGTAAAATCAATCAGATATTAATCAATAAACGCATTTTTGAACAACTGAAAAAAGGAAAACTCAATGAGTCCGATACGTCCATGGTCATTCCATTGTACATGGCCCAAAACAAATACAGAATAACAGCCAAAGAGAAGAAACAACTTTCGACAAATATCTTTTCCTCGCCAGAAACCAGTGAAAAAATTCTGGCAAAATTGCTTGGCGAAGTAGAAACAGATTTGAACTTTTACGAAAATGTAATCACTGTTTTTGGAAAAAGTATGGTAAGTCCGCTTTCGAGCGTTGGAAATCTCTTTTACGATTTTTATCTGGCAGATAGTCTGAAAGCTAATACAGGCAAGCAATATGAAATACATTTCAGAACAAAAAACTCAAAAAATTTAGCTTTTGATGGTCGGCTTTGGATTGATTCTACTAGTCTGGCTATCACCCGCATTGACGCAGAATTACCTGTGCAAGCCAACATTAATTTCATTCACAATTTGCGCATTTCTCAAACTTTTGTCCCTATCTTTAACAAACGGTGGATGCGTTCAAATGAGGAACTGGCATTAAATATTACTTATGAACTGCTTGCTGACAACAAGCAACCTAAACCCGAAATATTTATTAAGAAAACGACATCGTTCGATACTTCTGATTCAATAATGCAAAAAACCGATAATTTTGCTTTAAGTACTTATACCGAAGCAACTTTGAACGAAAAATTAGATAATCTGAACAATACAGCTTTATTGCGAACTGCCAAATGGCTGGCTACTATTGTTTTAACTGGCTATATTCCGATGGGAAAAATTGATTTGGGAAAAATACAGCAACTGGCACGTTTTACTGATATTGAGGGTTTACGGTTGAATTTACCGTTTAGAACCAACCAAAAATTGTGGAAAAATATTTCACTCTGCGGTTATGTTGGATATGGTTTCCGAAACAAAGAAATCAAATATTCGGGCATTGCGCTATATCGTTTACCTACTGAAAAAAGACGCATCATTGGCATAAATTATACCAACGATTATCGAATTATAAATTATAACTATAATCAACTTGTGTATTTTGAAAATCCGCTCACAACAGGTGATGTGGATATTGCAAACACTATTTTAGGATTTCGCAGCGGCGACAGAATGAACCTCAGAAAAGAGTTTTCTGCTTCATTCGCCAACGACTGGAATACCGATATCGAAACGAATGCGTATTTTCGTACCAATCAAATGTTTGCAAATAATGATTTACCAATGCAATTGGGCTATGAAGAATTAACGTTATTGCAATACCAATCGGCGACCTTCGAAACTCGATTTTCTTTTGGCGAAAGAACTTACAATGATCATTTGCAGAGAATATATATTTCGAATTACAAACCTGTGTTTTACAGTATTTTAGAAGCCGGTAGATACCAAATTGGAACAAAAAGTGGAAATTATGGAAAAGTGACGGGTTCTATCAAACATTTTGTCAATATGGACTTTGGACATCTGAATTATATTGCTGAAACAGGATATATTTTCGGAAATGTTCCTTACCCATTACTTCAAATACCATTTGGAAACAATAAAGGCGGATATGGTTTTTATAGTTTTAATTTGATGCATTTAATGGAATATACCACCGATAGGTATGCAACGTTACATACCGAATTGATATTGAATGGATTGATAATGAATCAAATTCCAATAATTAAAACTCTTAATTTCCGCGAAATGTTCACTTTCAATATGGCCTATGGTGGTTTGAGCGACTCGCACAAAGATGTCCTGCCATTACCCGATTATTTGAAACCATTGTCAAAACCGTATATGGAAGTGGGTGTAGGAATAACAAATATTCTACATCTTTTTACCTTTCAATCAGTTTGGCGGCTTACCGATTTGAATAAACCTGGCGTTGTTCCATGGAAAGTTATGGGAAGTATTAACCTGAGTTTTTAACATAAAGATCCCGTTTTGGCATCTTGTTTTTGTGTTTTTTCTCAATTAATAAATGAAATTCATTAAACAGAAAAAAACTAGAAATGATAAAATATTCTATCTTTGTCATTTAAATATATTTTTAACAAAATAATAATTAATAAATTACATGTGCATGGATACCAACAACTTACAAATCGCTTTAATTGGAGCAGGAAATATGGGTGGAGCAATTGCCCGTGGCTTTTCGAAGGGAACACTCGTTCAATCGAAAAATATACGTGTAAGCGATGTGTCGCAAGCCAACTTAAATGCTATCAAGGCTTTTAATCCCGAAATTAGCATCAGTACTTCCAACCGTGATATTATCAAGGATGCCGATATCATTGTGTTGGCTGTAAAACCCTGGTTGGTGGAGATAATTGCCGAAGAAATTGAGAATAAAATCGATTTAAAAAAGCAAATCATTGTTTCCATAGCTGCCGGTGTTGATTTTTCGGAATTAGCTAAATTTTTCAATACCGATGCCACATTTTTCCGTGTAATTCCAAATACCGCCATCGATGTGCTGCAAAGTGTTTCCACCATTTCGTCTTTCAATGCCAATAAAGAGCAGGAAGATTTGATAGTATCATTATTTGCCGAATTAGGAAAAGTTTTTCTTGTTCCAGAAGCGCAACTCAATGCTTTTATGTCGCTGTCTTCTTGCGGAATAGCTTATGCGCTTCGTTATATTCGCGCTGCCATGGAAGGTGGTGTAGAAATGGGTATTTATCCTGCAATTGCCAAAGAAGTAGTGATTCAGACTTTGCGTGGTGCTATCGATTTGCTCGAAGCCAATGACTCACATCCCGAAGTGGAAATTGATAAAGTAACCACACCCGGTGGCAATACCATCAAAGGATTGAATGAAATGGAAGCCAATGGATTTACAAATGCTGTGATTAAAGGTCTGAATGCATCGCATTTGAAATAAAATATTTATAATTCTCCGGCTGATAGCAAAGAGCATAATTTGTATCATTTGCCTCCAGCTTCAGCTGGAGGATTAAGAGGAATAAGAAGTTTTTTGGCTTTAGCTGAATTTGTTAAATTATGATTGTTAGAAATAATTATTATTATGAACACACAAATCAAACAAATTGCCGAACGACTGCGCGGATTGAGAGAATCGCTTGATTTAGAAATTTCACAAGCAGCTGAAAAATGTGGAATATCAGCATCTGATTATGCACGTTACGAATCGGGGGCTTCGGATATTCCTATGAGCTTTATTTGCGAAGTGGCACAAACTTTTGGTGTTGAAACCACGGCCATAATTTCGGGAAACGATCCTCATGCACTTGCATTTTCTGTAACTCGCAAAGGTTCAGGCGCAACCATTGAAAGAAATAAATCATATAAATATCATTTTCTGGCATCTGGTTTTCGCAATGCAATTGCCGAACCCTTTGAAGTTACTATAGAACCTGTTGATACGCCCATAATACTGAATACTCATTCGGGGCAAGAATTCAACCTGGTACTTGAAGGAACAATGCAAATTCATGTTGCAGGAAATGATTTAACGCTTTACGAAGGCGACAGTATTTACTTTGATGCCACCAAACCACATGGAATGAAGGCATTGGAAGGTGAAATAGTGAAATTTTTGGCTGTAATAGTCTGATTGTTTTGACACTATGTGTCAGATATTATCTTGCATTCAATTTCAGATAATCCGAAATATTTAGGTTTTTACACTTTTATTTTGTCACTTTGTGACTTTGCATTACAAAATAAGTAATTGGCAAAATATAATGTACCATTTAATAAGATTTTTTTAACGCAAAGATGCAAAGACACAAAGTCGCAACGAATATAAATTATTGTAAATCAAGTATTTTTTAGCGTCTTTGCGACTCCCGCCTTGCGGGACAAGTTTAGCGACTTAGCGTTCAAAATACGACATTATATTAGCACACTTACTTAGATAGCTTGAAAAAAATAATTCTTATGTTAGAAAAGTACTTACAACAAACCGAATTTACTGACTTTGAAGATTTCAAAGCAAATTATAAACTTATAGTTCCCGATAATTTCAACTTTGCCTATGATGTTGTAGATGAATGGGCAGCAAAAGAACCGAACAAACGCGCCTTACTTTGGACCAATGACAGGGGCGAATCGCGTGAATTTACTTTTGGTGAAATAAAAAGATATTCCGATCAAACTGCTTCGTATTTTCAGAGTTTGGGAATAAAAAAAGGCGATATTGTGATGGCTATACTCAAACGCCGTTATGAGTTCTGGTTTACCATTATTGCTTTGCATAAAATTGGTGCTGTGATAATTCCAGCCACTCATTTATTGACAAAAAAAGACTTAGTTTACCGCAATAATGCTGCCGATATAAAAGCTATTGTTGCTTTTGGTGAAGAAAATATTATCAAACACATTGATGATGCAATGTTCGAATCGCCAAGTGTGGAATTACTAATTTCGGTTGGACCAAAAGTTACAAAGGGATGGCATGATTTTCACCAAGGAATTGAAAATGCTGCCCATTTTACTCCCATTGCCAATGTTAATAAAAACGATGACCCGCTTATTATCAGCTTTACATCGGGTACCACGGGCAATCCAAAAATGGTTTTACTGGATTGTGTTTATCCATTGGCACACATTATCACAGCAAAATATTGGCACAATTTGAGCGAAAACAGTTTGCACCTTACCATTGCCGATACAGGTTGGTTAAAAGCCGTTTGGGGTAAACTTTACGGACAATGGATAGTGGGAACTTGCGTATTTGTTTACGATCACGAGAAATTTGCTCCTGTGGATATCCTCGACATGATTCAAAAATTCAAAATCACTTCGCTTTGTGCACCACCAACAATTTTACGATTTTTGATTCGCGAAGATATTTCAAAATACGATTTATCATCGCTTGAATATTGCACCATTGCCGGCGAAGCTTTAAATCCAACAGTGTATGAACAATTTTTACAACTTACCGGCATCAAACTTCGCGAAGGATACGGACAAAGTGAAACCACACTTTCGCTTTTAACATCGCCATGGGTAGAACCAAAACCCGGCTCTATGGGATTAGTTAATCCACATTACGATGTCGATTTGTTAACCCCAGAAGGTCTTTCAGCCGAAGTTGGAGAACAAGGTCAAATTGTAATTCGCACCGATAAACGATATCCCGAAGGACTTTTCAAGGGTTATTATCGAAATTCTCAACTTACAAATGAAGCATGGCACGACAATGTTTATTACACCGGCGATGTGGCTTGGCGCGACGAAGATGGATATTACTGGTTTGTAGGCAGAACGGATGATGTGATTAAAAGCTCCGGTTATCGCATTGGACCATTTGAAGTGGAAAGTGCTTTGATGACACATCCGGCTGTTGTAGAGTGTGCCGTTACAGGCATCCCCGACGAAATAAGAGGTCAAATTGTGAAAGCAACAATTATTTTATGTAAAGAATATAAGGAGAAAGCGGGTGAAAATCTGATCAAAGAAATTCAAGAACACGTGAAAACGGTAACTGCACCTTATAAATATCCTAGAATCATTGAGTTTGTCGAAGAATTGCCAAAGACAATTAGTGGAAAAATTAGACGAATTGAAATCAGAGAAAGAGACAGCAAATAAAGAGACAGCAAATAAAAAACATTTAAATACCCCAAGTGGGACTTAAAGACCTTAAATACATTAATATAAAACAAAGTTAACTTCTCATATACCCCCTCTTCATCCCTATCCATTTGGAGAGGGTTGGGGTGAGGTTGGGGGTAGGGGGCTAAAATCAAATACAATGAAAATTATTAATCTGTCGGAAAACAATTCCGTTTTAAAGCATTATCTCAAAGAAATTCGTTCGGTGAAAATTCAAAAAGATGCCATGCGTTTTCGACGAAATATGGAACGAATTGGTGAAATTATGGCTTACGAAATCAGTAAAAAAATGCGTTATAAAGCCGAAGAAGTAAAAACTCCACTTGGCATGGCAAATACCGAAGTGATTGACGAAAAAATTGTAATTGCTACTATTCTTCGTGCGGGTTTACCCTTTCACACCGGTTTTCTAAACTGCTTTGATGGTGCCGAAAATGCTTTTGTTTCTGCATATCGGAAATATAAAGACGCCTTGAAATTCGATATTTTTATCGAATATATTGCTTCGCCAAATTTAGATGGAAAAACGCTGATTATTACAGACCCAATGCTCGCCACCGGAAGTTCAATGGAATTGGCTTACGGTGCCTTACTTACCAAAGGAAAACCGGCACATATTCACATTGCCACCGTTATTGCAAGTCAGGTGGCTATCGATTATATTTCCAGTCATTTTCCCGAATCGAAAACCACCGTTTGGGCTGCCGCCATCGATCCGGAACTAAACGAACATTCGTATATCATTCCCGGATTGGGCGATGCAGGTGATTTAGCTTATGGTGAAAAATTGTAAAAAATTAGCTAAACACAGATTTTATAAATTCATTTAAAAATTACACATGCAAATCAAAAGTTTCGTTCTATTATATTGGAAATCAATTTCAGTTGTTTTATGCATTTTATATTTGTCATTTGCACCACCATCTACATTCAAAGGTATACCAACATTCGAAAATGAAGACAAACTGATTCATTTTTTAATGTACACAGGATTAACCATGGTGCTGATTTTTGACTTTAATTACAATAAAAAACAATATAATAATTCCTTCATTTTCATTTTAGTATGCATTGTTTTTCCATGTTTTTTAGGTGGTTTTATCGAAATTCTGCAACCCACTTTTTTTTCTCCTCGTTCATCCAGTTTGGGCGATTTTTTTTGCAACGCATGCGGTGTTTTGATGGGTTGGGCTGCAATGCGTTTATTGAGAAAAATGATACGAAAAGTTTAAAAATTCAGCTTTATTCCCTTTTATAAAATGATTTTTTTACATAACAAAGTAAAGGTGTTTGTATAATGTCTTATTATGAATCAAACTGATGGCAGACAATAGGCAAGTTGCCAAGATACTGTTAAATAATAGATTTACAAAAATCTATATTCGTTGCGCCTTTGTGTCTTTGCATCTTTACGTTCAAAAAAATCTTTTTAAATGTTACATAATATTTTATCAATAACTATCAATACAAAACGGTTTAAATTTTCTGTATTAAAAAAGACCTTATTGCGATGAATGATGACCAATTGAAATATAAAATCGGGATTACACTTATTAGAGGTATTGGTAACAATTTGGCAAAGAATCTGATAGCATACATTGGTAGTGCAGAAGATGTTTTCCGCGAAAAGCAATCCTATTTAGCAAAAATTCCCGGAATTGGCGACATCCTTTCGAAAGAAATTGTTGCTCAAAATGTCTTGGCAAGAGCCGAACAAGAAATTGAATTTATCCTTAAAAATAAAATTCAAACCTTTTATTATAACGATCGTGACTATCCATTTCGTCTGAAAGAATGTGCCGATTCACCCATTATGATTTTCGGAAAAGGTAACTGTGATTTAAATAATGGAAAATTTGTTGGCATTGTTGGCACAAGAAAAGCCACCGAAACTGGTAAAGAAAATTGCAAAAAATTCATTTCCGATTTAGTAAACATACAACCCAACTCAGTTATTGTCAGCGGACTGGCTTATGGTGTTGACATTTGCGCACATAAAGCCGCTTTGGATGTGGGATTAGCCACTATTGCAGTGGTTGGTCATGGGTTGGATAGAATTTATCCGGCAGCACATCGACCTACTGCGGTTAAAATGATGCCAAAAGGTGCATTGTTAACCGAATATTTAAGCCAAACCAATCCCGATGCACCAAACTTTGTACAACGAAACCGCATCATTGCAGGATTGTGCGATGCACTGATTGTGGTAGAATCGGCTACAAGAGGTGGTGCACTGATTACCGCCGAAATTGCCAATGATTATAATCGAGACGTTTTTGCATTTCCCGGTCGGGTAAATGATGAATGGTCAGTAGGATGCAATGCACTTATCAAAACCAACAAAGCTTCACTGATTGAATCAGCTGATGATTTATGTCGGTTTATGAACTGGGAAAAATCAGATTCAATCGGCTGTTCGGCAGTTCAAACAACCTTGTTTTTAGACCTTTCTGACGAAGAACAAACAATTGTTACTACGCTACGAAAGAATTCAGAGGGTATCCAGATGAATGAATTGGCTTTATTATTATCAATGCCATCGAGCAAAATTTCGTCACTTTTGCTCGAAATGGAATTCAAGGGTGTTGTAAAATGTTTGCCTGGAAGTGTCTATCGAATAGTAAAATAAGTACCCCTAAGCCCCTAAGGGGATAATAATACCAAATAAAAGGTTCAAAAACAATAATGAAATTTTTGACACCTCCGTTCGTGGAGGTCGGGTGAGTAGTCTATGTATTCAAAAGAAGAATTAAAACAACTGAAAAAAGAATTTTGGGAAGGATTTGGAACTTTTTGCCGCGAAGTTCAGGCTTTGAAACACCATAAAAACAGATTTATACTCTACAATACAAAGATCAAAGGTGTAGAATTGAAATTTGATGCTACCCGCGATGGTGCTTTTGTTATTCTCGAAATTAACCTGCGTAACGAAAAAGCAAGACTCGAAAAATATGAACAGTTTGAGCAATACAAAACCATAATGGAAGAGCAATTTCCCAAAGGTTTAGTTTGGGATTTTGCTTTTATCCATGAATGTGGAACCGAAGTTTGCCGCATTTATACCCACAAGACAGGAATTGACCTACACCGCCGTATTCAATGGATGGAATTTTATACTTTTATGTCAACTGAAATGTTGAAGTTGGAACGTTCATTAAAAATAGTAAAAGAGGCAATAAAGTGAAAACTCAAGAAACTATTGTTATGTTAATTTAAAATCTCACTATGCGGGTCGTCCGCCTTGCTTACATCTGCTGATTTGTCCCAATTGCTATTGGGATTGGGATTGAAAATGCTATGCAGCAATACTTTATAGTTCGAATCTTAACGTCATATTCGGCTTTATATAGCACTAGAAAAGTAAAAAAACTTTTGAATTCATCCTAAAAAGAATTGAACGCTGAAAAAACAGTAAATAAAACCCCTTTTTGGCGTGGATTTATAATTAGGTTTGGTAGGAAGATTCTGTTCAGATTATTTAAAAATCTAATTATTGTTCAATTAACTGAAAATCAATATATTTATACAAAAATAATGAAAATGTTTTTGCTAAGTACACAATACAAATTTACAACTAATTCTCTGGCTTGTGCCGGATATATTACTTTCAAAATTACCATTACATACAAAAGTTGATTATTGTGCTAAAGTAAAAAAAGTTACAAACCAAATTGGTTTGTAGCTTTCTTATCTTTAAATCCTCCTTTTCGGGAATTTAGGGTGGTTCTATTTTTCTTCTCTTGGAGGACGTGGGATCAGCACTTTGCGTGATAATTTGAATTTGCCTGTTTTTTGGTCAATTTCCAATAATTTAACATCTACCATATCACCTTCTTTCAAACCCGATTGATCCATGGTTTCGATGCGTTTCCAATCAATTTCCGAAATGTGCAACAATCCTTCTTTTCCCGGCATAAACTCAACAAATGCACCATAAGGCATTACCGATTTTACTTTGGCAGGATATGTTTCACCAATTTCAGGGATAGCTACAATACCTTTGATTTTGTACAATGCAGCATCGATGGCAGCTTTATTATTGGCTGCAATTTCTATACGACCCTGATCGCCAATTTCCTCTACCGTAATAGTTGCACCGGTTTCTGCTTGCATGTTTTGGATGATTTTTCCTCCAGGTCCAATGATAGCACCAATCGATTCTTTAGGAATAAACATCACCACAATACGGGGTGCATTTGGTTTCATATCTTCGCGGGGTGCAACCAATGTTTCCTGAATTTTACCTAAAATATACATACGACCGGCTTTCGCCTGGTTCAAAGCAGTTTCCAGTATTTCGTACGAAAGTCCATCCACCTTGATATCCATTTGCGTTGCAGTGATACCATCTTTTGTTCCGGTTACTTTGAAATCCATATCGCCCAAGTGATCTTCATCGCCCAAAATATCAGAAAGAACAGCAAAGTTTTTACCATTATTTTCAGAAATCAATCCCATGGCAATGCCTGAAACCGGTTTTGCAATGGCAACACCTGCATCCATTAATGCCAATGTTCCAGCACAAACGGTAGCCATTGATGATGAACCATTTGATTCCAAAATATCAGAAACCACCCGAACCACATACGGATAATTATCAGGTATAATATTTTTCAAAGCACGTAAAGCCAAATTACCATGACCCACTTCGCGACGACCTACACCACGCGATGCGCGGGCTTCACCGGTTGAAAATGGTGGAAAGTTATAATGCAATAAGAAACGTTCTTTTCCTTTGTATAAAGCTTCATCTACCAATTTTTCATCCATTTTGGTTCCCAATGTTACGGTTGTCAACGATTGAGTTTCACCACGGGTGAAAATGGCTGAACCATGTGCACCGGGTAAATAATCAACTTCCGACCAGATAGGACGAATTTCAGTTGTTTTACGCCCATCCAAGCGTTTGCCTTCGTCCAAAATTGAACGACGCATGGCTTCTTTTTCTACTTCGTGATAATATTTACCAATCAAACCTTTTTTGGCAGCAGCCACTTCAGGTTCCAATGCAGCGATATATTCTTCTTTGATAGCTTTGAAATTGTTAATGCGTGAGTGTTTGTCGGTATTGCACGAAGCAGCCACTACATACACTTTATCATAGGTTTTTGTCCAAACATCTTTTTTCAGATCTTCGTCATTTTCTTCGTGGCAATAAGTACGTTTTACTGTTTTTCCAACTTCTTCCATCAATTCCAGTTGAGCCTGACATTGAACTTTGATAGCTTCGTGGGCTACTTTCATGGCATTCAGTAAATCGTCTTCGCTCACTTCTTTCATTTCACCTTCTACCATCATGATATTGTCGATAGTAGCAGCCACCATGATTTCCATATCTGCATCAACCAGTTGAGCAAAAGTTGGATTTACAACGAATTCGCCGTTAATACGGGCAACACGACATTCAGAAATTGGGCCGTTGAAAGGAACATCTGATACAGCCAAAGCAGCCGAAGCAGCTAAACCGGCCAACGCATCAGGCATATCTTCGCCATCCGAAGAGAAAAGTGTTACAGTTACAAAAGTTTCAGCGTGGAAATCATCAGGAAACAAAGGGCGCAAAGCGCGGTCGACAAGGCGTGAAACTAAAATTTCGTAATCGGAAGCACGTCCTTCACGACGAAGGAAACCACCCGGATAACGACCAAATGCAGAGAATTTTTCTTTATAATCCACCGAAAGTGGCATAAAATCTGTGCCCGGAACAGCATCTTGAGCCGAACAAACTGTGGCTAATAACATGGTATTACCCATGCGAACCATTACAGAACCATCGGCTTGTTTAGCCAATTTTCCTGTTTCAATAGAAATGGTACGTCCATCGCCCAATGTGATGGTTTTTGTAACAACATTCATAAAATTACATTTTTTCTTTTTAAACTTCTAATTTTCGGGCACAAAGATACGATTTTATTTGGAAATTTCGTACAGAGTGATAGTAAAATAGTGATTTTTTGACGATTGAAAACTTTAATCATTATACATAAGTAGCAGTTTAATTTGTATTGTAAGGATCAAAATTGGTGAATAATATGATTTTCAAATTGAAGATTTATACTGAAATTTGCAATTTATAAGAGTTTATATGGATTTCAATGCTATTATTTCAGTTTTCAGACCTAACCATAAATCCCTTTCCTTCCCACAAACGGGAAAAGTATGCGAGTGACTTTGCAGAATGCAAACAAAGAGCTACATCCATTAATTCTACTACCGTATCCACTTTCGTTTACTTGTCCCGATTTATCGGGAGGGATAAAGAGCAATGGATAGAGGTCGAGCTTAAAAAAGTTCAAGTATTTTATTAGAACTAATTCTACTTTGACAGATTGAAGATTAATTTTCAAGGAAAGAAATTTAAAAAGAATAGCAACGCGGATTTATCGAATAAGGCAGATTATAATAGATATAAATTGAAAAAAAACAGATATAATTCGGATTTAAATTTTGACAAGTCAAAATTAGGATGAAATAAAGAGACACTATAATTACAATCTGTAAATTTCATTTGAAATTTTTTAATCCGAATATAAATCAGTTATCATTTCAAAAAATAATCCGCTAAATCCGCGTTACTATTTCTTTTAAGATAAATCTGTCAAAGTAGAACTAAATTGCATTATTATCGAAATAAAGGGCTCTGTAAAGTATTGGATGTGTATTTTCTATGACTCACCTTATAAAGAATTCGACACATAGTAAATCATAGTTTAAAAGCACATTCTTGCACATATTTTTTTTTAAAATTGATAATTATACATAGTAGAACAACTTTGTTATTCTTTTGTAAACTAATAATTTAATTTGTTCTTATTTTTTTCTTTAAAACTAAGTTATATGTAATAATTATTGATATGTTTTATTTAATTAATGTCCAGCTAAACAGTTTTTTAATGCGTAACTAAATACTTGTAACTACTTATTTGTTAATATGTTTTCTTTTTCTAACTATTTGTCAATTTCTTAAGAAATGAATTTTCTAACCGAAATGTTATAGATCCTAACTTAACCTACGATGAAATTGATGGAGCGAAGTGGAATATACTGCTTTGGAGGATAGAGTGGTAGCCTGATTCCAAGTCGGACTATTACCTTAAACATAAATATATTATATGAGTATCGGGTGTTGTACCTAAAATTCATTTTTATAGCTAACACAAGGAATTA
>JACDZH010000404.1 GCA_013426815.1 Paludibacter sp. | reverse complement strand
TATCTCCAGCGGCACCAGCGGCATCAAGGCGGCCCTTCGCATTGCCGGAGATTGAGACCCGATTTCCGTGCAGATTGACACCTTGTCTTCCCCATATCGGTGAGGGGCTGCCCTGTGACAGGGTTTGTTGGCAGGATCGACCCAGGAAGAATGTATGAATATTGAGACAAACGTCCCTCTTCTTGAAGATATTCTTCTCCCCTGGAAGGAGCAGATCGGTGAGGATTACCCCGGCTATCGGGGGCATGTGTATCGCATGTGGAATTATTGCCTGGCGCTGCGGCCCTGCAGCGATGAGGAGAAAAAGAAGCTGGCCATCACCGCCTGTTTCCACGACCTTGGCCTCTGGTCAGACCATACCGTGGACTATATTCCACCCTCCATCGCCCAGCTGAAGCGGTACCTTGACCAACCCGGGCTGGGGCACTGGGCCGATGAAATGTGCCTTATGGTGGCGATGCATCATAAGGTTCGCAGGTATGATGGGCCCCACTCTGCCCTGGTGGAGCTGTTTCGCAGGGGGGATCTGGTGGATTTCTCCCTGGGCCTCGTCACCTTCGGGCTTCCGCGCTCCACCATACGGGACGTCAAGGCCGCCATTCCCAATAATGGATTTCACCGGTTTCTGATGAAGGGGGCAAAGGAGTGGTTTCTCCAGCACCCTTTCAGCCTCCCACCCTTTATCCGGTGGTAGCACCCGCAACCAGGGTTAAGGACAGAAGGGACTGCGGGGACCCGAGGCCCGAATGTGGGCACCGCATCGGATGGCCTCAGTTGAGTGATCCCCTGATTTCTCCAGGAAACCTGGGCCAGGCCATGAAGAACAGACAAAAACCGGGATCAGGAACGGAAACCCTTCCTCAAAACCCTGTTCCCTCGTTTTTTTCCCGGAGGCACTGTGCCTCCAGCCACCCGGCGGCCTGCTGAAACCGCCGGAAAAAAGCGTTATCACCATGCAAGGACGCCATCAATTGACCATGAAAAAAACAGCTCTTCTGCTCCTCCTCTTTATTGCCGGCTGCACCGGCATCCCCGCCAACGTCAAACCCGTGGATAATTTCCGTCTGGATCGGTATCTGGGGAAGTGGTACGAGATCGCCAGGCTGGATCATTCCTTTGAGCGAGGTCTGAGCCGGGTCACGGCTGACTACAGCCTGACCGATGATGGTGGAGTCCGGGTCTTGAACCGGGGCTATTCGGCTGCGGAAAATCGGTGGAAGGAGGCCGAGGGAAAGGCCTATTTCGTGGAGACCCCGGCGCAGGGCTATCTGAGGGTCTCCTTCTTTGGGCCGTTTTATGGCTCATACGTCGTCTTTGAGCTGGACCATACGGGCTATCAATACGCCCTCGTCAGCGGCCCCGACCACTCCTATCTGTGGATTCTCGCCAGGGCTCCCAGGATGGACCCCGTTCTCCTCAATGGCCTTGTGGCGAAAGCGGCAGCAGCCGGCTTTGACACAAGCCAACTGATCTTTCCCAGCCAGGAATAACGGAGGGAGCGAGGCGACGGGCAATAAAGATGCACCAAACCCCTTCCTCCACCTTCCAGATGGCGGCTCGTTACAGCCACCATAACGGGGAGCATATCCAAGCGGCTACGGATGTGTTGGAAAAACGCTATCAAACAGCCAGTAAAATGAAGGAAAAAATCTTTTTTCGACACAATGACACAGGAATGACACAGACCGGAAGAAACAAAGAAAAAGGGGTTACAGCAAATCTGCTGTAACCCCTTGATTTCTATTGGTGCCGAAGGTCGGAATCGAACCGACACGGGGTTGCCCCTGCGGGATTTTGA
>JACDZH010000403.1 GCA_013426815.1 Paludibacter sp. | reverse complement strand
ATGAAAGACAAATGTAAACTTTTTTCTTTAGGTACAACACCCGATACTCATTAAATTTTATTATGAATTATTGTAATATATATCAATCATTATTAAATACTTAAAAATGGACAACATTGAAGTAAATTTTATTATCGAACCTTATGAAGAATACATTTCAGATGTATTGGCTTCAGAATTAGGCGAAATTGGATTCGATAGTTTTGTGCCCAACGAAATTGGTTTGGATGCTTATATTTCAAAAAAATCTTTTGATGAATCGAAAATTAAAAATTTATTGTCCGATTTTCCATTTGAAGCATCTATCGACTACAAAGTTACGCAAATAGAATCGAAAAATTGGAACGAAGAATGGGAAAAACATTATTTTGAACCCATCGTAATTGGAAATGATTGTGTTATACATAGTTCGTTTCACAAAAATGTACCAAAAGCAAATTATGATATTGTAATTGATCCAAAAATGGCTTTTGGAACCGGTCATCACGAAACCACGAGTTTGGTTATTGGTCAATTGTTACTTATGGATTTGAAAGGTAAAACCTTACTCGATATGGGTTGTGGTACTGCTGTTTTGGCTATTTTGGCAGCAATGCGTGGTGCAAAGGGAATTGTGGCAATTGATATTGATACCTGGTGTACAGAAAATTCAATTGAGAATATTGCCATTAATCATATTTTCGGTATTGATGTTCGGTTGGGTGGAGCTGAGCTATTGGACGGTTCACATTTTGATATTGTTTTGGCAAATATCAATAGAAATATATTGCTGGCTGATATGGAGCAATATGCAAATTGTTTATCCGTTGGTGGAGAGTTGTATATGAGTGGCTTTTACAATGAAGATATTCCATTAATTGAAGCTGAAGCCAATAGAAATGGATTGAAATTAATTGAATTTAATGAAAAAAATAATTGGGTTGTTGTGAAAACTGTAAAGAGTTGAAATGTAAGTTTTAAAGAAAACCTATAATCAATCAGTCAAACAATTTAATGAGCAAAGATGAATGGTTAAAAGGAAAGTTGAAATAATCTTAAAAGATTTAGTTGTTTATCAATTTAGAGGTCATTATTGTTGTCATAACGAAATTTTATTGAACATGATTAATAAATGAAAAGAAATTTGATAGAGTATTTATTAGCGATTGGATTGGTATTCATTTTGTCAAGTAGGCTATGAATAATGGTCAAATAAATCTAATTGGGAATGGATAATTATTCAAAAAACTTTTTAACAAGCAATTGCACAGGACTTAGTAACCGTTCCATCAAACTGCGGTTTACGGTAATAATTTCAGCAGTACCGGTTAACTCTCCGGTAAATTTTAATTTTTTATTAATGGTTGAGTGCAACCCTTTTGGGAAAATAATTTCTACGTCATAATAATCGTTATTGGTAACAAGCGATATATTTCTGATTTTGGCTTGTAAAAGTCCATATTCAAGATAAGGATAACCTGTCACTTTTATATTCACCTGTTGACCTGTATTGATCTTGCCTGAACCCGATGCCGGAACTTTTATTTTCCCAATAAGTTGTCCGGGCTGGTGCGATACTATGGCAAATACTTTGTCGCCAAGGTTTACATTTTGATTCCGTTTCCAGAAACTGTTGAACGTTATTACTCCCGACTGCGAAGCTCTCAGCAAATAAATTTGTTGCCAGTTTTCAATGCCGGCTATTAATTCACGATATGATGATTTGAGGTCGGAAACAACTGATGTTTTTCCTGTAAATACTGTATGGATAATTTATTTAGTGTCTGCTTAAAAACATCAAACCTATTGTTAATCAATATTATATCAT
>JACDZH010000402.1 GCA_013426815.1 Paludibacter sp. | reverse complement strand
GGTTAAACTGAAAAGACTTTATCCGTCAATTCTAACTTAACATAACACTAGAATAATGTACCATTTTTAAGCAACAAGGGGTTGCAACCCCTAGTTGAATAGTGTATTTGCAGAAGTGAAAATAAGACATTTTTTGTTGTCTATTATTTACTTCATTTTGTAGCAAAATTTGTCTTAAATTGTGACTTTAAATTATTCTCACTACCTAAGTCTCCTCCAAAAGCCTGTATTTGCACACAGAACACAGAATTGACAGATTATCACTAAATATTTTACAAGATTATTTTCAATTATTTGATAATTAAATATATATGGACATTATTATTATCGTGTTTTTTGTTTATTCTGTTTATTCTCTGTGCTAAAGATTTTCATAGTGTTCTCACCTATAAAATAATGAAAATGAGGATATTCTATTGTTTTTAAATATGTTCCGCAAAATTACTGATTTTGAAGTAAAAATGTTGCAAATTGTTGATTTTTTTGGTGGTGAATTGAATTGTTTTTATAATCTGAATATAAATATAAACCCAGACTACTTTTGCTCATCTTAAAATTCTAGCTATCAACAATCTAAAAAATAATCGATATTCAATTTTCATTATTCAGTGCTAATATATATATTTGCAAGAGAATGTAATCTTCTTAACAATGCGTCTAAACTCCATATCCATACTTAATTATAAAAATATCACAGACGTAGAACTGGTTTTTTCGCCCAAAATAAACTGCTTTATTGGCAACAATGGAATGGGGAAAACTAATTTATTGGATGCAATTTATTTTCTCTCGTTTTGCAAAAGCCACTCAAATTCTATTGATTCGCAAAATATTCTCCATAACGCTGATTTCTTTTTGATTCAAGGAAAGTACGAACTCGGCGATACTACGGAAGAAATATACTGTGGGATGAAATTTCGCCAAAAAAAACAATTTAAACGGAATAAAAAAGAATACGAACGGCTTTCGGATCATATTGGTTTGCTACCACTTGTGTTGGTTTCGCCCGATGACTCGGTACTCATTTCGGAAGGAAGCGACGAGCGTCGAAAATTTGTGGATGGCGTTATTTCACAATTTAATAAATCTTACCTGCATCAGTTACTTCAATACAACAATGCGCTCAAACAACGAAATGCGCTTCTTAAAATAGAATCGCCTATAGATGATTCGTTATTAGATATTTGGGAAGATCAGATGGCCATATATGGTAGTTATATTTACCAGCAGCGAAGGCTTTTTATTGATGAATTTATTCCAATTTTTCAAAATTTCTACTCATATATTTCTTGTGGTAACGAGCAAGTTAGTTTGACATACCATTCACAACACGAAGAGCATGACATTAAAACCCGAATGATTGCAACACGTGAACGTGATCGGTTGGTGGGATATTCTACGCAGGGAATTCATAAAGATGAGTTAGAAATGATGCTCGATGGTTATCCCTTAAAACGAGTTGGTTCGCAAGGTCAAAACAAAACCTATCTAATTTCTCTGAAATTGGCACAATTCGATTTTTTAAAACGAACACACCTACTTTCCCCTTTGCTCTTGCTTGATGATATATTCGACAAGCTCGATACTATTCGTGTGAAGCGAATCGTTGAATTAGTTTCGAGTGAAACCTTTGGACAAATTTTTATTACTGACACCAATCGCGAGCATTTAGATTTAATACTTCAACAGCTTGGACAGGTTGCGACTATATTTCTAGTAGAAAACGGAAAATTTGCGCAATAGAAACTATCATTTGTCGTAACTACTCAGCACCCCTAAGTTGATGATACAGAATATTTTATGAATTTGAC
>JACDZH010000401.1 GCA_013426815.1 Paludibacter sp. | reverse complement strand
CCTAACGACCGAGGCTATGGGCATTTGGCGGTTTGCGGGAGCATTCGCTGTCGTGGAACGACAAGGTGAATGCGGGAGCAAAACCTGCCAATTGCACGTCAGCCAGCCAATGAACATAGGCGTGTGTTAGGCGGTCGTTCATTAATTCTATTTTCAGTCTTTTCTTTCAAGTTGTTCAAAAAAGCATAAAAATCCCATACTTTAATTTGTCTATTTTCATTTTTGTTTCATTTGGGCTATAATATCTAACGTACTTGTTCTGTCGATAAACAATTATATTCCAATTCTTTATATTAAATAATTTAGTTGTTTCAACTAAACTACCTTTTGTTGAAAATCTTGAATTGAATTTTTTCTGAATTCTCTCGGCAAATAAACACTTGAAATTATTAAACACTACTGAAACCGAATCATTACATATTTTTAAGCTATCTACATTACGGAATAATTCGTTGTTTATAAATGAGATATTAACTAATGCGGAGTCTTTAACTCTATCTTTATATCTAAATGTAACATCTAATTTCAATTGGTTTTTGTCTTCGTCATTAAAAGTCAATGGTTTAATAAAATATTGAGTACCATCATTACCTACATAGAATGTTTCGAACAAATTTTTCCCGGAATTTCCAGTGCTATTCTTAACACCCAAACATCCAGAAAATAATACAATAGCTCCTATAAAAAATACTTTTATTAAAGAAGGAAGATATTTTATGTCAATCGGTTTCTTACGCATTTTTAGTTATTTTTTAATTTCAATCTTTTAGATATTTCCAACCTGTTAAATAGTGAGTCTGATATTTCCTTCCTGTCGGTCATTGAAGAAATATATATTATAGCATTGTTTTTAAATACTGTTGCGTATTCAGCTATATAGAATCCATCCTTTTTATATTTCGTGAAGAAATAATTAGAACTACTCTCAAAAAACACACGAGAACTATCGGGTTTTTCTAATTGGGTTTTAATCATTTTATTTATAGAAGTATCGTAAGGAATACCAATGAATATTTTATAATTTGAATGTTTTATATACTTGAATAATGGGACTTGAGGTTGCCGATTATTAAAGTACTCCGAATACAACTCATTTATATTCGGTTTGATTTCTATTAAAGCCTCACCCGTTTGCATTTCAAATGATATACCGTTAAATAAATCTATAGCATTATTGTTTTTTTTCGTGCAAGATATGAATGATAGTATAGAAATAAATATAATAATTTTTTTCATAATTCTCTTTTGTGAAAACCACAGGAACATTTTCTCTAAAAACGTTCCTGTGGTAACTAATTTTTATTCACCTGTTACAATTGTTGTGAAAGAAGTAATAATACCAAGTACATTAGTTTGTTTAATGTCTACGGTAGAAATTTTTGTGATACCACCGTTTTTAGCTGCCGTACGAATACTTGCATCAGCATCGAAAGCAAAAACTTGAAGATAAACTGTTCCTGTTGATTGACCAACTTTGTTACCCACAGGATTGCTTGTTGCACTAACTGGCAAAGTTAAAGAGCAACTTGTCATTAATGCAGCTACAGAAAGTACAGCTGCAAACATTTTAAATTTTCTCATAAAAAAATAATTTATTTTTTTGCCTACTCTAAAGCTTTTCGGCATCCGCTCCCTACTCTTTTTTGGATTTTCAGGTATTTCCATTTGATTTTTTCAATGTAATAGTCGATACCACATTGTTTATTTTTCGAAATATATCACTTTTGCAAAGCTTTTTATTTTTTTTTTGAATGCCGCCTAACGGCACGAGGCTATACGGTTGGGCTGTGATTTGCGGAGCAAACACTGTCCGA
>JACDZH010000400.1 GCA_013426815.1 Paludibacter sp. | reverse complement strand
TTGAAATTGAACTGATTTGCACATTTTTGTGCAATTATGCTGCAAGATGGGTTAATGAGTAAAAAAAAGAGTAAGCCTCAGCATACTCTTATTTTTTTCTAGATTTTCGAATTATATTAAATCATTCAATACTAATCGAAACGATAATCCAGTCCGATTCCGAATACTTTATTTGTACGACCATACACATCACTACCTGTTAAAGTTGTGCCATTGTAATTAGTAGAATTTTTAGTCCAATCAGAATAATTCGTAAAGAAGTAAGCCAAGTTCAACCTGAGTTTAGGTGTAATTTTTACTGCACCACCAAAACCTACTGAATATGAATTCAAACTATAGCTCAAATCGCTCTGATACGAATCGGTTACACCTGTTCTTGTTACCTGCAATCCGGCACTTATAAGCAACATATCATTGATTTTGTACTCCGAACCTACCATATATTCGTTGATACCGCCCTTGATATATTGTTGTTTGTCATTTGCCATTTTAGCGTCCGAATCGAAAAAATGGTGATATCCACCTGAAACTTTCCAACTTTTTGTCAAATCATATTCTGCCCCAACCGATAAAAATGCAGGAATATCATTTGGCGTATTTACTCCGTCGGGATATAAACCGGTATCGTCTATAGTAGTTTCATTTTGAACATCTAACGAACTTTTCATTTCGTATTTTGCTGCAATATTTAATTTTTCTAAATGATAATTGATGCTGATAATAGGAGTTAAACCCCAGCCTGATTGTTTACTATTCAGGTTTTTATCTGCAGTATTAGTGGCATTAGCAGTATAGGTAGTAGCAGCATTATTATATAAAGTCTGAACTTGAGATGCTGTCATGGCACTTACGTTCTTTCCCAATCCGGAGCTCAGTTGCGTTACTTGAGCTGATGTTAGTGATCCTGAAGCAACCAATTGTGCCAATGTATTTGATCCTGCACCTGCTGTAATGATTGGATTCAGGGATGCTGCTGCTCCTGTGGCAGCTGTGGCAGCATTTGTAAAAAATGTGTTAGCCAACATCATTGCGCCAGTAGGATTAAATGTTGGATGTACCGGATTGATTCGAATGTTTGTTAAATGTCCAATATATGAATTGCTAACCATGTTTAGTCTTAAACCCAATGCAACTGATAAAACATAATTAATCTTATATGAACCATTCATCTGAACTCCAAAAATATATTGTCTTCCTTCCATAAATCCATCAACTGAATATGCAGTTGTGTTTATTCCTTTTGCAGTGAGCGAAGGAACCAACATCGAAATTGGTGCTTCGAAAGAAGGAAGTCCGTGATTAAATACTGCTTTTCCACCACCACCGGTAATAGCAAAACCTGCCGAAAAAGCAATTTTGTCCTTTTTATAAGCAAACTGAATACTGGGAATTATTGGAGCTGATGCCTCGCCTAAAAAGGTTTTATCCGCACTTCCACCATTGTATGCAAATGGAGCAAAATTAGATTTTATGGTGCGTGTTTGGAATACACTCTGATTACTGAAAGAAATATGAATTCCATCGCTTATAAACATTAACCCTGCAGGATTGGTGTAAACTGCATCAATTTCAGTTGTTGCATCTAGAGCTGGATTTCGTAAAAAATGTGCACTCTGATTGGTGTTAGTCAATAAACCGCCAGCAAAAGCAGATACTGCGGCAAAAATTACTAGAGCAAGTAGCGTTTGTTTTTTCTTCATAAGATTATTTTATAGTTTATTTTTAATAAATAGTTTCTGTTTTTTTGATTTTCTATCCTGTTAGTTTATAATTAACAAATTTAGTAACTACTCAGCACCCCTAGAAAAGGATCAATCGTTATTTGCCACGGCAA
>JACDZH010000055.1 GCA_013426815.1 Paludibacter sp. | reverse complement strand
TAACGGACTTACACCGTCAAATATACTCGCCATGCTCGGCGCACAATAAGAAACCGCTCCATCTGATGAAATTCAGATGGGGCGGTTTTTGGTTGTAAAACAGTTTGGCAATAATGGAAAAAACATAAAGGCAAAGCATTTGTACAAAAAAAAGCATTTATTAAAATGCTGAAAATAAATGTACGCATTGAAAGACTTTTAAATGAAAAAGATTTGATCAAACGAATGGATATATTCGGGCTAAACATATACATAATAGCGGATATCGAGCAATTTCTAAAGAACAATAAATCAATTCACAAGTAGCTAAATTATCTATTTATTTATTCTTTGACACAAGTTGTCAAAAGAAAATATTTTCTTAGTGCTTTTATGTTGAAAACTTTTCTTTTACACCTGTTTTGTTTATGATTATTTATCTATCTTTGTCCAATTTCTGACTATTCAAATGTTGGAAAGTCACCATTTAAACTGAAAAATTATGCTATTTGCTAATCAAATCAAAAAATTGCGTGAAGAAAATAACTTACTTCAACGACAATTAGCCTCAGCGCTGGAAATTGATACACCTATGTATAGCAAAATTGAAAGGGGCGACCGCCTTGCTAAACGTGAACAGGTTGTTATCATTGCAAATTTTCTTTCTAAAGATGAAAACGAATTGCTATCTCTATGGTTGGCTGATAAGGTTCTGGAAATAATTAATGATGAAGAAAATCTATCAAACAGTGTTTTGGAAATCGTAAAAAGTAATATAAACAAATCATTCAAATAATTTCAATGCCTAACAACCCACAACAATTCAACCAATTGGTTTCATTTATTTGGAACATTGCCAACGACGTACTTGTACAAGTTTTTAACAAAGGGGATTACAAAAAAGTAATTCTACCAATGATGGTACTTCGCCGTCTCGACATTCTTTTAGAACCAACAAAGGAAGCCGTTCTGAATCAAAAAGAACAATTGGATATAATGGGCATTACCAATCAATCTCCCGTATTGATGACCGTTACAAAATATCCCTTTTACAATACTTCAAAATTTACTATGAAAACGCTTACTTCGGAAACAAACCCGATGCGTTTGAAAATGAATTTCTTGGAATATTTGGACGGATACAGCAAAGATGTACAGGATATTATTGAAAAGTTCAAACTGAAACAACAGGTCGATAACCTGAACGAAAACAATCGCTTAGGCTCAATCTTAGATAAGTTTACAGATTCTTCTGTAAACTTGGGGATTAATCCAATAATTGATGCCGACAGCAAAGAAATACTGCCTGGCGTTGACAATCACATGATGGGTACTGTGTTCGAAGAATTGCTTCGTAAGTTTAACGAAGAAAACAGCGTAACTGAAGCCGGAGAACATTTCACGCCACGCGATTATGTACACTTACTTTCGGATTTAGCGATTATTCCTATTGCTGATAAAATAGAAAGCACCACTTACGGAATCTACGATGGTGCTTCCGGTACTGGTGGTATTCTTACCATTTCAAAAGAACAGATGCAATCGGTTGCAGAAAAGAAAGGCAAGAATGTACAAATTCACACTTTTGGACAAGAACTTCAACCCGACACTTATGCCACTTGTAAAGCCGACATAATGATTTCTGGAGAGTTAAGACAGTTTTCTTATACACTCAACAATCAGCAACGTGATTACATTGCTTTTGGTTCTACCATATCACAAGATGGACACCGTGGCGAAACCTACGACTTTTGTATATCCAATCCACCCTTTGGTACACCTTGGAAAGAGGACTTGAAAAATTGGGGATTAGGTGAAAAAGAAAAAGACAAAATTACCGATGCCAGATTTAAACTACAATTGGAAGACGGTCAGGAACCCATTTCATTTATTCCGGGAATTGGCGACCCACAAATGTTGTTTCTTGCAAACAACATTAGCCGCATGAAAAACAATACACCTCTCGGAACTCGTATTGTAGAAGTCCATAATGGCTCGTCGCTTTTCACAGGAAATGCTGGAGGTGGTGAAAGTAACATGCGACAATACATTATCGAAAATGACTTACTCGAAGCCATTGTGGCAATGCCCGAAAAAGACTTCTACAACACAGGTATAGGTACTTTTATTTGGATTGTTACCAACCGAAAAGAAGAACGTCGCCGAGGCAAAGTACAGCTTATTGATGCTACTGCTATAAAAACGCCACTCCGTAAAAATTTGGGTGAGAAAAACTGCAAAACAGGAAAAGCCGACCGTAAAATGATTCTTGATTTACTCATGAATTTTAAGGAGAACGAACAAAATCGAATTTTCCCTAATTCAGAGTTTGGATTTTGGGAGATAACCGTTGACCGACCTTTGCGGCAACAGGTTCGTATTGATAAGGAAACCCTCAGTTCTTTGGTGAATCGTTGTTTGAAAATGGATGTAAAATTCTCCGTCGAAGCAGTTAATGTACTTACAAGTTTTGGAATTGATGCTACATATAAAGATAATACTCCAGTCTTAGAAGAGGGTGAAACTATATTTAGCGATAGATTAAAGAACGAACGAACTGTAAAACTTCCAAAAACTATCGGTCAACTTACAGCCGATATAATGATGAGCGAAGTAATGATCATTCTTTGTGAGTTTGCTCAGCAACAGTCAATTTATTTGAATCTTCAGGAATTCGCTAACAAGTTTGATAAACACAAAAGAGCAAATCTACACAAACTAAAATTCGACAAATTAAGTGATTTCATATACTCACTAATAGAAGTAGATGAAAATGCTGACCCTGTAACCAAAAACGGCAAACAAATACCAAACCCGGCACTGCGCGACAGTGAACAAGTACCTTTCCTTTACGAAGGTGGTATTAATGGCTTTATGCAAAACGAGGTTTTGCCCTATGTGCCGGATGCATACATTGACACCACAAAAACAAAAGTGGGGTACGAATTAAGTTTTACCAAGTATTTCTACAAGCCTATTCAATTGCGCTCACTGAATGAAATTAAAAGCGAAATAAAAGCTATTGAGAATGAAACAGATGGTTTGCTAACTTTAATTTTGGGAGAATAACTCATTATGGAAACAAATAGCCAATTAATCATTTATCAAAAAAAGGACGGCACACCCGACATTAACGTTACATTCGCTAACGATACAGTTTGGTTAAACCAGTATCAATTGGAAGAACTCTTTCAAACCGATAGAACTTCCATTGTCAAACACATTCAAAATATTTACGAAAGTAATGAATTGAACGAAGATGCAACTTGTGCAAAAATTGCACAAGTTCAAAAAGAAGGTAATCGTGAAGTTACCCGACAAGTAAAATTTTACAACTTAGATATGATTATATCGGTGGGATATAGAGTACAATCTCATATTGCCACGCAATTTCGGATATGGGCTACCCAGCGGTTGAGGGAATATATTGTAAAAGGTTTTGTGCTCAACGATGAACGTTTTGAATCGGGAAACTCAATGAATTACTTTCGCGAATTATTGGATCGCATTCGCGAAATAAGACTTTCCGAAAAAGTGTTTTATCAGCAAATAAAAGATATTTACAGTACAAGTATCGACTATAACTCTTCCACCGAAATGACACAACGTTTTTTCAAAGAAGTGCAAAATAAACTACTTTTGGCGGTGAGCCAAAAAACCGCTGCCGAATTGGTTTATTACAGAGCCAATGCTGCCTTACCACAAATGGGTATTACCAGCACCAAACAACTTGGTAAAATAAAAAAGGCGGACATAGAAATTGCAAAAAACTACTTAGACCAGAACGAAATTCAAGCCCTTAAACTAATTGTGGAGCAATTCCTTGCATTCGCCGAATCGCAAGCCTTGGCGCACAAACCAATGTATATGAAGGATTGGATTGATAAACTGTCCATGGTGCTTACTATGAACGAAAAGGAGATATTGACACATGCCGGACGTATTACGCACCAATTGGCGATGAAAAAAGCCGACGAAGAATTTGAAAAATACAAAGAACTGCAAAGAAACGACGAAAAATTGGCAAGTATTAAAGAATTAGACCAAGATATAAAACGGGTGAAATCGCTCACAAGCAAAGCTAATGCGACCGACAAAAAATCAAAAAAATCCTAATGGAAGATAATATAAAACCATACCCAAAATATAAAAATTCCATATACGATTGGTTAGGCGATGTTCCCAACCATTGGGAAGAACGGTTCGTGCGTTCAATTACTCAATTATCAGATGAGAGAAATGGGCAGAGACAAGATTTGGAACTCTTGTCTGTTTATCGTGAATATGGCGTTATTCGTAAAGCCTCGAGAGATGACAACCATAATGTTGAAAGCCTAAATCTTTCAAATTACAAGTATGTTGGAAAAAACTACCTTGTAATGAACAAGATGAAAATGTGGCAAGGATCTTTGGGGGTTTCAAAACATGAAGGCATTGTAAGTCCTGCTTATATTGTTTGTACTTTTAAAGAGGAATATAAATATTCATTTATTCATTATTTGCTACGCTCTGCAAAATTCAAAACTCAATATAATCGCATATCCTATGGTATCCGAGTTGGGCAATGGGATATGAGATATCATGATTTCAAACAAATCAAACTATATTTACCCAAACTTTCCGAACAGACCCAAATAGCCAATTTTTTGGATTACAAAGTAGCCTTGATAATCAAGTTTATCAAAGACAAGAAACAAGAAATCAAACTATTGAAAGAGCAAATTGAATACTTGTGTTTTTCTGAATCAGTCGACAAACAAATTATTCGCAGCTGGGAAACTGCATTTAATCCGAGCTGGAAGAAAATAAAAGCAAAACGCATTTTCGACGAAAAAAATATAAAAAATTGTCCAGACGAAGAATTACTGGCAGTAACACAAGACAGAGGAGTAGTTTTCAAAAAAAACTGTTCTCAAAATTATGTTTCCCCTACTGGTAGCTTGGATGGACTGAAACTTGTGAAGGATGGCGATTTCGTTATCAGCTTGCGTTCTTTTCAAGGTGGTATTGAGTATTCATATTGTCAAGGTATTGTTTCTCCTGCATACAATGTCTTTTCGCTTAAGCCACAGTACGATAGTGAAGAACTTAAAACATATTTCCGTTTCCTATTCAAAACAAAACCATTTATCGAATTATTAAAATCGCTTGGTGGTGGAATTAGAGATGGAAAAAATATCAGCTTTTCAGAGTTTGCACAATTCGAAATGGCAATACCGTCAGATGAACAACTTAAAACCATTCTGAAACTGAGTAAAGTGTTAGACACACTTCAAGCAAATAGTACTAAATTGTTTGCTGCAATGAATGACTATAAAATTAGCTTGATTAGCGATGTAGTTACCGGAAAAGTGGATGTGCGTAATGTGGTGGTTGAAAAAATGGAAGATATACCGGAAGAAGAAATTGAAGAAACAGAGGACTTAGAAAGTAGCGAAGAATAGTATTCCAATAGCCATTAATACTATAAGCCAAATTCATTATATTAACTCAATATAAGCTTTAAAGGTTATATTAATATAATATAAGTCTTAGAGGTTATATTTAATATAAATCTAAAAACAAAAGATATGCATACATTCGCAGTCATAACAGGGGATATTGTAGGTTCTAAGTCAATTGACCTTGATGAAAGAGAAAATTTGCTACGTGTTCTGAAAGAGAGTTTCGATGAAATAAACGAAAACTTAATCAAAGATGTACATTCTACTTTTGAAATATTCAGGGGTGATAGTTTTCAGGCAGTATTGCGTAAACCTGAATTGTCGCTTATTGTAAGTATTCTTATTCGTGCCCGATTACGAAGCGAGAATGTAAACATACCAGTGAAAAAGAAAAATTGGGATGCTCGTTTAGCAATAGGTATCGGTAATATTGAATTTAGTACAGACAAAACAGTAGAATCGGACGGTCAGGCATTTCTGTTTTCAGGTAGGGACTTGGATAATATGAAAATTTCAGGAGAACGTTTTCGAATCCAAACTCCCTGGTACGAAGTAAATGCCGAAATGAAAGTTTCACTTGCTTTTGCCGACTCAGTTATATCCCGTTGGTCAAAATATCAGGCACAGGTCTTTTATTATTATTTGCTACAAAACGAAAAACAAATAGAATTGGCCGAAAGAATAAAAATATCTCAACCGGCAATACATAAAAGATTAACGTCAGGCAATGTAGATTGTATTGACCTTTTACGAATTAGATTTGAAAACTTAATATCTTCGAAATTATGATGTATGACAATTTAGAGTTGTTGTTGCGATTATTGATTGCACATGTACTCTCAGATTTTATCTTTCAGAGTTCAAAATGGGTCGATAACAAAAATAGCAAAAAAGTACGGTCGAAGTATTTGTATATACATATTGCAATAACATTTATCTTGACTTATATCGCATTAGGCAGTTGGCAGCCGCTTTGGATTCCGTTAGTTATAGGAGTATCACATTTTGCAATAGATTTGCTGAAATTGTATATCAAAGAGTCGCCATGGCGTTTTATAATAGACCAATTACTTCACATTATCGTAATTGTAGTTTGTTGGCTCTTGTACACAAGTCAATTTAATGTCCTAAGTACAGAGTTTACATTTGGTTGGGATAGTCCAAAAGTTTTGATTTATATCGCTTCGTACATTTCAGTAACGATACCTACTTCAATCTTAGTTAATGAACTAATCAAAAAATGGGATTTAGAAGTTAATGGCGATAAAAGTGATAAAAGCGATAGTTTAAGAAATGCAGGGAAATGGATTGGAATTATTGAACGTTTTTTAATCATAACATTCACATTATTAGGGAAGTTTGAGCCAATTGGGTTTATGTTGGCAGCAAAATCAGTATTTCGTTTTGGCGATTTAAAAAATTCAAAAGACAGAAAAAGAACAGAATATGTATTGGTCGGTACTTTACTTAGTTTCGCAGTATCAATAATTGTAGGACTTCTGACTATCCAAATTGTCAAAATATTATAAGGTTGGAATTACCGTAAATAAAATTTTACAAACATACTTCACGAAATTGAAAGGCTTAAAATTTAAACTTTAAATGCAATCTTCTTATGCCATCAAACACATCCGAAATAGGACTTGAAACACTAATTGTTGAACACTTGCGCGATAATAACAATTACGAACAAGGTACAAGCTCCGATTATAATAACGATTATGCGCTCGATACGGCTCGTGTTGTAGCTTACCTCCAAGCTACCCAACCGCAGAAAGTTGCTGAATCATTGGCTTTTGCTTCGCCACATAACAAACACAACTTTTTCGAAAGACTTAAAAACGAAATCACCAAGCGTGGTGTTATTGATGTTTTGCGCAAAGGCTATCGTTACAATACACATTTGTTCGACATGTACAGTCCTCTGCCGTCTGAATTGAACGATTCGGCAAAAGAGCATTACAAAAAAAATATCTTTTGTGTCATTCGACAGTTGCATTATTCCAAAACATTTACCAATCTTTCACTTTACGTTGCGGTTTTTCTGAACGGAATGCCATTGATTACTTTTGAACTCAAAAACCAATTCACCGGGCAAAATGTAAACAACGCCATAAAACAATACCGTTCCGACCGCGACCCTAAGGATTTAATTTTTATACCTAAACGTTGTGCTGTACATTTTGCGGTGGATGATGAACAAGTAATGATGTGTACGGAATTAAAGGGAGATTCTTCATGGTTCTTGCCATTCAACAAAGGAGTGGACGGAAGTGCAGGAAATCCGGTCAATACGAATGGACTAAAGACGGCTTATTTATGGGAGGAAATACTAACAAAACATTCGCTTTCTGATATTGTAGAGAACTATGCTCAGGTAATTAAAATTTATGACGAAAATACGGGTAGATTAAAATCTGAAAAATGTATCTGGCCACGTTATCACCAACTCGATGCCGTTAGACAATTTATAAAAAACACACGCGAAACGGAAATTGGTAAACGATTCCTTATTCAACACAGTGCAGGTAGTGGTAAAAGTAATACTATAACTTGGCTCGCTTACCAGCTTGTTCAGCAATTAAACGGAACTCAACCCTTGTTTAATTCAGTGATTATTGTTACCGACCGTATTAATCTCGACAAACAAATCAAAGGGAATATCATGGCATTTAATCAACTTGGAAATATAGTTGGTTGGGCAGATTCCTCAGAAACACTAATAAAGGAGTTACAAGCTGGTAAAAAGATTATTATTACTATCGTTCACAAATTTCAATTTATACTTGAAACAATAGGTTCGTCTCTCTCCAATAATAAATTTGCAATTATTATTGATGAAGCCCATAGCAGTCAAAGTGGCTCATTGTCGGCTAAAATGAATATGGCATTAGCTGGGAATGAAGATTATTTTGAAGATACTCTAAATGAAATAATTGAAAAAGTAATCAAGGGTCGTAAGATGGTAAAGAATGCCAATTATTACGCATTTACGGCTACGCCAAAAAACAAAACGCTTGAAATGTTTGGTAAACCTGTTCAAAACGAAGATGGGACAAAAGGTTTTGAACCACACCACAATTACACAATGCGTCAAGCAATACAGGAAGGTTTTATTTTGGATGTACTAAAGAATTACACGCCATATCAAAGTTTCTACAAGGTAATTAAAGCTGTAGAAGATGACCCCGTATTTGATAAAAAACAGGCTTCTAAAAAATTACGCTGGTTTGTTGAAAGCCGTCCGGAAACTGTAGAAAAGAAAGCTGGAATTATTGTTCGTCACTTTCAGGAAAAAGTTATAGGAAAAGGTAAAATTGGTGGTCAGGCTCGTACAATGGTAGTTACAGCAGGTATCGACCGTGCTATTGAGTATTATTTTGCCATTACAAAACAACTTACTCAAATCAAAAGTTCCTATAAACCAATCATTGCTTTCAGTGGTGAAAAGGAATTTATGGGTAATAAAATGACAGAATCTTCAATCAATGGCTTTTCTTCGTCTGAAATTGAAGTACGAATGAAACAAGACCCTTACAGAATACTTGTTGTTGCCGATAAATTCCAAACGGGTTACGATGAACCACTTTTGCACACAATGTATGTGGACAAAGGTTTGTCGGATATAAAAGCCGTGCAAACACTCTCACGCCTCAATCGAAGTCACCCTAAAAAGAAAGATACTTTTGTACTCGATTTCGCCAACAACCCGGAAGATATAAAAGTTGCTTTTCAACGCTATTATAAAATGACTTCTTTGTCACAGGAAACTGATCCAAATAGACTCAATGATTTACTTCAGGAGCTTGACGAATATGACATATATTCACGAGAGGATGTACAACTATTCAATAAAAAATATTGGACAGATTCCCCAAGGGAAGAGTTAGACCCGATTTTGGATGCTTGTGTAGTAAAATTCAAAGACGATTTAACCGAGAATCAGCAAATTGCCTGTAAAGGCAGTTTGAAAGCATTTGTTCGTACATACACATTCCTTGCAGCAATTATGCCTTTTAATAGTCAGGAATGGGAAATGTTAAATAGCTTTTATAAATTTTTGGTCACAAAACTTCCAAAACTCAAAACCGAAGATTGGACAGAGGGTTTACTTGAATCTATCAACTTCGATCAATTACGTGTGGTTGAAAAAGAAGATGTAAGTATTGAATTAGAAAATAAAAATGAGAAATTATATCCTTTACCTACTGAAGGTGGATGTTTCGTGTCAGAACCTGAGCCTGAAAAGCTAAGTAGTATTCTCGATGAATTTAATCAGATTTTTGGTGGAATAGATTGGCAATATCCAAACGATGTTCGTCAACAAATACTTGAATTACCAGAGTTATTAGTCAAAAACGAGGCATTCAGCAATGCTGCTCGTTTTTCTGATGAAGATACAGCCCAAATGGAATGTAATTCTGCTCTACAAGATATTATTATCCGAAATATGGCTGCTCAATCTGAATTAAGTCGCTACTTTTTGGAAAACGAACAATTCCGTTCATTTTTAACCGACCGTGTATTTGGTCAAGCATTTCCTATGATGAATAGATAAAAAACAAAGAATGAAACTTGGGTAATCTTTGGAAACAACAAGGAATACCGCATAAGGGTTGGACAACAGTAAATGTATACGATGTGCGGGAAGATGGTCAGTCGGAAGATGAAACCTCTTACGAATCAAGTATGATAAAAGCATTTCGACACTTCAGAACTTGCAAAAATAGCAGCATTCAAAGGTATTGAGTATTTTTAAGGAAAAAGGGGACTGGTAACATGAAATAATCTCTAACAGATTGATAATAGATTAACTATATTGCAAATGGCAGCAAAGAATCGAATTTTTATCTGAATGCAAGAAAATGGATTCAAAACGCCTAAGTGGATTGATAAAAACAATATCCTATTACTTACTTTTCCCTGTGTTTTACACTTTATGAATGAGGTGGTTAATGGACAAAATTAATGCTAGAATCCTCTGAAAGCATTATTATCACTACCATTGCTGCATTTGAATACTTATGAATAAAAATTTGCTTTTATTGTAGTAGCAAAATCACAAAGAAAAATGGTTTTTTTAAATGGAGTTCAACGTTATAAATGGTATATTTTTCGGTCGCCAATTTTTAGGAGCTGTACATTTAGTCAAAGAATCTTTATGGCAATTGTAATGTGCAGGTAAACAAACTTATGCATAATTAAGTGAGACTTTCAATTGCAGTGTAAAGACTATTCAACGTTATTTGGAAAAAGTAATTCCAGAACACAAGTATACCTTTAAGGGAGTTGCTAATGTTTTGATGGATACCAACTTATTTTGGTCGAAATTTTGGTGTAATGGTATTTAAGGTTAGCTTGTCGGTCGATTTTCTATAAAAACAATACGTTAAGTATGAGACAAATGCATTATATGCCAAAGGTTTAGAGGAGATTGGAAGACGTAGTAATAAGATTCAGAGTATTATTTGTGATGGTAGCAAAGGACTTTTGACATTATACAAAGACGTTCCTACTCAAATGTGCCAGTTTCACCAGGTTCAAATTGTGTTACGCTATTTGACACGCAAACCCAAGCAACAAGCAGCTATAGAACTACACAAAGTAACATTAGCGCTGACACAAAATAATAAAATCGAGTATGATCAACGACTATGTAGATGGAATGTAAAATGGGGAAACTATCTGAATGAGCGAAGTGTAAATTCAATAACGGGTAAAAGCTTTTGTACACATAAAAAACTGCGAAGTGCGTATTTAAGTTTGTGTCTAAATTTGCGATACTTATTTGTTTATGAGCAGTTTGCCGATTTGAAAATACCAAACACAACGAATGCACTCAACGGTAGTTTCTCAAATTTAAAGAATAAATTAAGAAATTTCCCAAAAAATTCCCCAAATCCTCAAAAGTGAGGATATTGAGAATTTAAAGTAAAAAAGGAGAAACGACAGATATTCAAAATATACTGTTTCTCCAACTACCCCGTTTCCACATTCTTTGCAAAACCAATTTTATTAGCTAAAAAAAACTTTTACTACCTCTTAATTATTTCACTACCCAAAATCAGTCATCCAAGTTTAGAAATCGTTGATTTAATCTTCATTTTTTGCAATTAATTCCGATTCAATATACTTTTGCATTTACAAAAGATAAATAGTTCAGGTTTATATAAAAAACAGGTAAAAATGAATTATAAAAAATTGTTCTTTTCGACAGGCATCCTAGCCGTATTTTTTTTTGTTCTCCATGACGTTTTAGGTTGTTTTGTGGAAGGAGTTTAATCATTTAGATGTTGTTCAAGTAACTGTACAATACCGATTTGAGCATCTTATGCAGATGGTATGTGCTTGTACCTACAGTTTTATAAGTGTCGAACACTTTAGTAATATCCAAGTTATAAACTATATTTTTATAAATCAATAATCTTTCAATAACCTGTTTAAAACACAATATAATGAAATTATTTATAAAGTATATTAATTAAATATTACAAAGTGGTAATAATTAAGACTATAAAAAAATATCCAAAAAACAATTTAAAACAATTTATTAGCAAAATCGTTTAGTTATTTTGTTCAACAATTTTGTCAAACAATTTTGATAGAAAACATTTTATAAAACAGATGAAAGAAGGTGCTACCGAAGAATTAATTATCAACACTGCTAAGAATATTTTCTTTTTAAAGGGAAATTATCATGCTACAACACAGGATATTGCTGATGAAGCAGGAGTAAACAGAGCATTAATTCATTATTATTTTCGCTCACGAGAGCATTTGATGGAGGAGGTTTTGAATGCAGCTATAACGAAAATGAACGAGCGTTTGTATTTAATTACACAATCAGATGTGAGTTTTAAAGAAAAAATTAGCAATTTGATACAACTAGTTATTGAAGAAATGCTCAAAACTCCCTATTTAGAGAATTTTGTGTTGAATGAACACAACAGATTGAACTTGTCATGTATAACGAATCCACACAAAAAAATAATTGACAATTGCTTAGGAGGATTTCTAATCGAGATGCAAGATGAAATGCAAAAAGGCCATATTGTTAAAGTTGACCCGATGCACTTTATAATAAACTTATTGGCATTGTGTGCTTATCCTATTAATATGCGCCCAATAATTCAACGCACATTTGGACTAGAGGACGAATATTATCAACAATTTATTCAGGATCAAAAAAAAGTTATTTTCAATTTGATTTTCAGAGAAACAACAGATTAAAACAACTTAAACAAATAAACATTAATGAATAAACAAAAAATTATCAAACTAACGCTGCTGAACATCTTTGTGCTATATGGTACGCAGCTTCATGCTCAAAAAACCTATACGTTGGAAGAGTGCATCAATCAAACTTTGACCAATAACATGCAGGTAAAAAATGCCCGATTGGATGAGCAAACTGTCAACTCACAAATTACAGAGGCAAAGAGTGGCTTTTTGCCTTCGGTGGATTTGAATGGTCAGTACCAATACTACATTACTATACCTTCGATGCTGGTGCCTGCCGAAATGTTTGGAGGCGTAAAAGGTGAGTATGCTCCTATTTCGTTTAGTTCTAAACAAACCACTTCAGCAAGCATTCAGGTGTCGCAAGTACTATTTAATCAAAAGGTTTTTATTGCGTTGAAAGCAGCGCAAACGGCTAGAAATGTTACGACTCTGCAAATGACAAAAACCAAAGAGGATTTGATTTATAACGTTTCGGCAGTGTATTATAACCTGCAAGTACTGAATGAGAACCTGGCAATGCTCGATAGTAATATAAGTAGTATGACTAAATTGTTGACTATTAACAAGCTGTTGGAAATCAACAATATACTTAGCAAAAGTTCTTACAAACGATTAAAGATAAATTATGAGAATCTGAAAAACGAACGTCAAAACCTCAATATGACAGCCGAAAAGGCAGCTAATTTATTGAAATTCCTGATGGGACTACCAATGACAGAGGCTATAAAAATTAATAGTTTTGATTCGAAAGATTCCAAATTAGTTATTGGTGAAGTCAATGTTGAAAACCGCACCGATATTAAGCTTATGAACAAACAGATAGAAATTGCAGGATTGGAAAAGAAAATTGCGCTGGCCGATTTCTATCCTTCGTTGGCGGGTATGTACAATTATGGACTGACGGGCTACAACAACAAATTTTCGCTTACCAAAACCATTAACGATAGCTGGATGAAAGGCAGTTATGTAGGTTTGCAATTGAGTGTGCCTATATTTAGCAGATTTAGTCGTACACAAAAAGTGAAGCAAAAGGAATTTGGCATTCAGAAGGCAAAAAACAGCTATGAATTGGTGAAGCAATTGGCATTGAAGGAAGTGTCGGATGCTACTAACAACTATATGAGTATGTTCAATTCGTTCGAAAACACTAAACGTAGTCTGACTTTGGCAAAGGAACTTTTCGTAAACTCAGATACGGAATATAAAAATGGAATTATTAGCATTTCGGATTTGCTGCTTATACAAAACGACCTCACCACAGCCCGAAATAATTACAGTAACGCCATGATTAATTTACGATTGGCCGAAATAGAATTACGAAAATCAAAAGGAGAATTAGCAAACAATATATAAAGAAGAAAGTATGAAAAAGAATATTATTACCATCGTTATTATAGTCATTGTACTTGCAGCTTTAACTTACAGGCTCGTATCTAATGTAGAAGTTGCTAAAAACAAAGCATATATTCCCGAAATTTCTAAAGCCGTAGTTGTAAAAGCATACGAAGTTGTAAAATCGGATTTTAAATACGAATTTACCTATTCGGGCAGTTTTATCCCCAACCGCGAGATAATGCTCATTCCTCAATCGCAGGGCGAAGTCACGGGAATTTATTTCAAAGAAGGTGATCTAGTTGGCGAAGGAAAAGTGTTGTTGCAGGTAGACGATGCCATGCTACAATCGCAATTGATAGCTGCCCAAGCAAGTTTCGATAACGCCAGAACGAATTATGAACGTTTCAAAAATGCATCGACAAGCAATGGTGTAACCAAAATGCAGGTTGATGGCAATTACCTACAGATGAAAACGGCAGAGTCGCAATTAAAACAATTGGAAATAGGAATTAAAAAGAGCAAACTGATTGCGCCCTTTAGAGGTTCCATTACAATGCGAAATGTAGAATTGGGTTCAGTGGTAGGACAATCGCCGGTTGCCCGATTAACGGATATTTCGTCGTTAAAATTAGAGATAAATGTGCCCGAAACAGACATCATTTATTTTGAAAATGGAAAAAATGTGACTATTAAATCGCAACTATATCCTACCGAACAATTTCAGGGTAAAGTGGAGTTTATTTCCGACCGTGGCGATGAATCGCATAATTATTTAGTGAAAATACGGGTTGACAACAATTCAAAAAGCAAACTGAAAGCCGGAATGTATGCCTCTGTAACATTGGCAAAAAAAATGAGTGAAGCTTCATTAAACATTCCACGTTTGGCCTTATTGGGTTCCTCAAAAAAACCGCAAGTTTATGTGGTTGATAATGGAAAAGCCATTTTACGCGAAATAGTTATAGGTAGAAGTAATGGTACAAACATAGAAGTGCTGAAAGGCATTGCCGAAGGTGAAAAAGTGATTACCAACGGACAGATTAACTTAGTGGATAGTAGCTTGATTACTATTGCACCTTAAAACATCCCCTAACCCCTAAAGGGGAACTTTAAGAATTATTCTCCTCTTTTTATACAAACTTGGTCTTCACATCCCCTTTAGGGGACTGAGGGGCCGTATTATATTAGAATTATGACTCTTACAGAAATAGCAATTAAAAGACCCTCACTAATTATTGTGATTTTCGCAGTACTTGTTTTGGGTGGATTATTTTCATACAAGCAATTGAGCTACGAGTTGATGCCGCCATTTACGGTGCCAACACTTGTTATCTCAACTCCCTATCCCGGAGCTTCGCCTGCCGATGTAAATCAAACAGTAACCAAGAAGATAGAAGATGTAATTACCAGCCTTTCGCAAATTAAAACCACTTCGGCGCAATCGTACGAAGGCGTTTCGGTGGTAATTGCAGAGTTCGAAAACAGTGCTGACATGAGCGAAAAGCAGCAGGAAGCACAGCGCAAAATAAATAATATTTTGGGTACAATGCCCGAAGGTGTTCGCGAACCGGTAGTTACAAAAGTGAGTCCGAGCGAGGAAGCTATTATGCGCATAACCGTAGTTGCAAAAATGGGCGACCGTGAGTTTTACGACCTGATAGACAAGGAAGTAATGCCGCAGCTGAAGCAAATTGATGGCATTGGCGACATATCGGTAACGGGTGGATTGCAGCGCGAAATAAAAGTGAATGTGGACAAAGCCAAATTGGCTTCATTCGGCATTTCGTTAGCGCAAGTAACGCAAGTGGTGAATAGCTCCAACCTTGATTTTCCTACCGGAAAAGTGAAAAATACGAACGACCAAATTACAGTTCGCTTAGCTGGAAAGTTTAATTCGGTAGAGCAAATTAAAGAACTTGTGATAGCTGCCAACCCCAAAGGTGGTAACATTCGGCTCGCCGATTTAGCTGAGGTTGAAGATGGTGTGAAGGAGCAAAAAACCATCAATAGGTTCAATGGTGTGGATGGAATTGGACTTACAGTAACCAAACAATCGGATGCCAATGCGGTAGAAATAAGCAAGGAAGCAAAAGAGCGTTTTGCAAAAATCGAAAAATTATATGCAGCTCAGGTGCTGAAATTCAACATTGCTCAAGATGCGTCGGATATGACTCTGGATGCGGTAGATGCCGTAACGCACGATTTGATGATGGCTATTTTACTGGTTGCATTGGTTATTCTGATATTTTTGCATAGTTTGCGCGACTCACTTATTGTACTGATTTCTATTCCAACATCTATTATTTCAACTTTTATTGCCATGTATTTCTTTGGGTATTCGCTCAATTTAATGACTTTGCTGGCTATGTCGCTGGTGGTGGGAATTTTGGTCGACGATTCTATTGTGGTATTGGAAAACATTCACCGACATTTCGATATGGGGAAAACCAAACGGCAAGCTGCTTTGGATGGACGTAACGAAATTGGTTTTTCTGCCTTGGCTATAACAATGGTCGATGTGGTTGTATTTTTGCCTATAGCTTTGGTTGATTCTGTAATTGGCGATATCCTCCGTCAGTTTTCGGTTACCATTGTAGTTTCCACACTTATGAGTTTGTTTGTGAGCTTTACACTTACACCATTTTTGTATTCTCGTTTTGGAAAAAAAGTACAACTGGATCGTTCTAATTGGTTGCATCTTCCATTGTTTTGGTTCGATAAGGTTGTTGAAAATACAATTAATTGGTATGTGAAAAAACTAACATGGGTGCTCCATCACAAGCGGATAAGTGCAGCTTCAGTATCGTTGTTGTTTGTAATTACCGGCTACATAATGAGTTTAGGTATTTTGGGGCAAGAAATGGTTGCCAATGGCGATGGTGGACGTTTTAGCTTAAAATTGGAGTACGACAAAGGTGTAACATTGGCTCAGAATAATATACGAACTCGTGAAATTGAAAATTATTTACGTTCGCAACCCGAGATTGAAAGTGTGCTGGTGAACGTAGGTGGCTCGAGCGATAACTTTATTACCGAAATGGCTGGTATTAGCAACGAAAACAAAGCTATGCTTACTGTTAAACTTATTGATCCTACCTTGCGCAGCGTAAATACCGAGAATTTTATGCTTTCTACACGTCAAAAAATTGAGAAAAAGTTTCCTGCCATTAAAATAAATAGTTCTGTAATTGGAATTATGGCAGGAGATGTTGAGCCTATTATGTTGATATTGAGCAGTCAGGACCACGAAGCAATGATGCATACTGCCGAGCATTTAAAAACCATGATTGATGGATTGCCTGGTGCCATTGATGCAAGTATTACGGTGCAAGAGGGAAATCCGGAACTCAACATACAAATTGACCGTGATAAAATGGCAAGTTTGGGCTTGAATATGGGACAAGTGGGCATGGCATTGCAAAATGCATTTACCGGAAACACCGATGCTAAATATCGCGATGGGCTGAATGAGTACGACATTAATATACGATTGGATGCTTTCGATAGAAATAATTTGACTGATGTTTCGGGATTTATCTTTCAGAATAATAAAAATCAGAAGATTACCCTTTCACAATTTGCTACTGTAGCTCAAAGTAGCGGACCGAGTATGGTGGAACGCAACAATAGGCAAACATCGGTAACTGTAAAAGCCAACGTGCTGGGAGTTACATCCGGTAAATTAGCACAAAATATAAAAGACGAAATAGAAAAAGCCAATTTCCCCGACAATGTGGAAATAAAATGGACTGGCGAAGTAGCACAGCAAGGCGACTCGTTTACTTCGCTCGGACTGGCACTGTTGGCAGCAATTATATTGGTTTATTTGGTAATGGTGGCGTTGTATAATAGTTTCGTACAACCGTTTATTGTGTTTTTCTCGGTTCCGGTAGCGTTGATTGGTGCATTTTTGGCACTGAACATAAGTATGGGTTCTATGAGCATTTTCACCATGTTGGGACTTATTATGTTGCTCGGGTTGGTATCCAAAAATGGTATTTTGATTGTCGATTTTGCCAACGGATTAAAAGCCAAAGGCATGGATACTTTTAGTGCGTTGTTGGAAGCTGGAAAAGAGCGTTTACGCCCAATCTTAATGACAACCATTGCTATGGTATTTGGTATGATTCCTATTGCTATAGCCACTGGAGCTGGTGCCGAATGGAAAAACGGATTGGCAATTGTGCTTATTGGCGGACTGACTTCGTCGCTTATTCTCACAGTTTTTGTAGTACCAATGGCATATTTAACAATGGAACGAATACAATTGAAATTTTCTAAAAAGAAAAAGGAAAGTATAGAAAAACTAAAGATGAAAATTGAGTAGGAAGTGAGCGATTAATTCGCTCACTGTCCTCTCACACCAACGTACGTATCGTTAGGTATACGGCGGTTTCTTAATTTACACATGAACAGACCGATAATAAGTTGAGAAAAATAAGTAACCTCCTGACTTTGACAATGCGCCACCCTAAAAATTTTTCCAGAAATTTTCTTCAA
>JACDZH010000399.1 GCA_013426815.1 Paludibacter sp. | reverse complement strand
AGTTTGTATTGGAGTCAATTCGATAAACCAAATGATGATTTGAGCAAATTAACCGTATTTATATAAGTCGCATATCTTAGTGAGAATAATTTAATGGCTCAATTTAAGACAAATTTTCCCACAAAAAGAAGTAAATTATAGACAACAATAAATGTTTTATTTCACTTCAGCAAATACTCTATTCAACAAGGGGTTGCAACCCCTTGTTGCTTAAAAATGGTAATTTATATCAAACCAACTACTTATTTAAACTATTTAATACTTCTTAAATTAAATAACAATATTATAAATTAGAAAAATCTAAAAGCATTGATTTATTTGTTGTCGAGTCAGCAAAATGAGTTAAATTTGCAAACCATTTTGTAACATTATTTTTAACATCAATTGAAGTGAAAAATTCAAACATTTTATTGACAATAGTATGTATGGCACTATTGTTTTCAGCGTGCAAAACAATGCAGATAGAAAAACCAAAAGAATCGTATTTGCCATCCAAAATCGCACCAGCTCTATCCGAACTCCCCCTACAAGTAGAACTCGATGTCAAAAAATTAGAATTGGCTATTAACAAAAAAATGAATGGTGTTATCTTTGAAGGCAACAACATTTCTGGTAAAGACTTGAGCTTAAAAATATCTAAAGCACAAAATTTCACTTTTAACATAAGCAATAATGTAATTGAATACCGTGTACCGCTCAAAGTTTGGTCACGATTTGCATGGAAAGTTGAAAAATTTGGAATAACAGTAGGTGATTATTACGAAGCCACAGGAAGCATTGCTTTGACCTATAAAACTATCATTAGCATTGATAAAAACTGGAAATTGGTTTCTAAAACCTCATCCTCGGGATATGAATGGATGGAAGCTCCAAAAATGAATATGGCGGGCATAAGCGTACCGGTTGCTCCTATTGCAAATATCGCACTTTCGCAATGTGACCAATTAATTTCAAATCAAATTGACAAATCACTGGCAGAGGCTGTGGACATAAAAAAATACATATTACAAGCATGGACAGAAGCACAAAAACCGCGACAAGTAAGTGTCGAAAATGACTTATGGTTACGTATCACACCAAAAGATGTTTATTTATCACCTTTCACCACTACAGGGAATAAACTGAATCTGTCTGTAGCTTTATATGCACAAATTGAATCATTTATGGGAACAAAGCCTGCTACAAATTCAGCGGTTGCTCTTCCAGTTTTCAAACAAATTAATAGACCAGCACAGCAATTTAACTTGAATATTGGAGCAGACATTACCTTTGTAAAGATTTCGGAAATGGCAAAAAAGCAGTTGGTTAATAAAACTTTTATCGAAGGGAAAAGAACAATTACCTTTACCGATTTAAATATTTTTGGAAGTGAAGGTAAAGCTATTTTTGTTGCCGATGTTATCGGTTCATTCAAAGGTCGTATTTATTTTACTGGAAAAATGGTTTACAATTCTACTAAAAAGGCAGTTGAAATTACTGAGCCAGCATTTGATGTAAAAACCCAAAACGGATTGATAATATCAGCTAGTTGGTTATTACATGGATTGATTTTAAAACAGTTAACACCATATTTGACTTATCCTGTAAATGACGATTTGGAAAAACTTAAAACCGATGCTAACTTGATAATAAGCAATTATTCTGTAATGGATGGCGTTAGTTTGCAAGGAAAACTTAACAACCTGAGTGTTATAAATTTGAGTTTAATACCTGGAGCATTGCGCATTCAGGCAAATATTACAGGAAATATTGCTCTGAAAGTCCAAGATATGAAATTTTAAATGATATTTTTACACTACTGACCGACAAACATTATTGAGAAAACACAAAAAAAAAATAGGG
>JACDZH010000054.1 GCA_013426815.1 Paludibacter sp. | reverse complement strand
TGAGCAAACCTATGCTGATTACTGCGCCAAACTGAATTGAATGAATTATTCCGAGTACCCAAAGCTCTGCAAAAAGTTATTCTTATCACGGGATCACGGTTCAAGAAGGAATCCAGATCGCTGAACTGTTGCCGAATAAATAGCAACTCTACCAATTTTCTCAGAAAACGATTCAAATCATATCAAATACATTCAAGTTTTCTACAACTTTCAAAAACACATATGAAATGCGGCTCTCTCTGCAGTGACTTTTGAATGTCAATTTTACTTTAAGCTAAAAGAGGGATGACTGTTGGTGTCCACTTTTGACGACCTATCTCAAAAACTCATGGCATCAATAGATCGAGCCCAAGATCGGCTGAAAAAAATAATTAAAACTTCCTGGTCGGGTCTGTTTTCAAGAATAATTACAACAGCTGTCTCGCTGATTATTGTGCCATTTGCTGTTCATTATTTAGGTAAAGAACAATATGGCGTGTGGATAGCGATTTCCTCGTTTGTGTCCATGTTGGCTTTTTTAGATGGTGGGGCCGGCAATGCTGTTATAAACATGGTTGCTTATGCCAGTGGTGCCAATCAAGAGCGTCTTGGGAAAATTGTTTCTACCGCATTTTTCAGCTTGATGGCACTTGCCCTGGCAGGTGGACTCTTATTTCTAGCGGCCTGTCCTTTTGTGCCCTGGCAGAAGCTGCTTGGGATATCTGCGTCAACCTCGATATCTAATTTGAATATCGTTACAATGGTCGTCGGGATATTCTTCTTTGTAAATATTTTCGCAACGTTGGTTGGAAAAATACAAAGGGGCTTGCAAGAAGGTCATTTGGATAATTTCTGGAATACAACAGGCGCGGTATTATCGTTACTTTTTGTGTATGTCGCCATCAGGAATGATACTGGTCTTGTTGGCTTTGTCATTGCTTTTCTGGCTGGTTCGTTTCTCGCCTTCCTGGGAAACAATGTTCATTACCTTTATTTTCTCAGGAGTGATTTACGCCCACACATAGCCAAAGTGGATGGCGAAGTTGCACAAGAGTTATTCAAGGTTGGGAGCATGTTTTTTGTGTTGCAAATTGCGGGAGCAATTCAAGGTCAAGCTGATAACGTACTAATCGCCAACCTGCTGGGACCAGCAGAAGTTACGAATTATTCAATTTGTATGAAATTGTTTCTCATGGTCCCCATGTTGTTTGGTTTACTTTTGACCCCGCTTTGGCCCGCTTATCGAGAGGCACTGGCAAGTGGTGACAAATCATGGGTGAAGCAGATTTTTTTCAAGTCACTGCGTTGGAGTTTGCTTTTCAGCATTCCTTCAGCATTTTTCCTTATGTTATTCGGTGGAAACGTTATCGAGTTATGGGTTGGTTCGGATGTCGTGCCTTCAACCAGTTTACTGATTGGCTGCGGCATTTGGCTTGTGTTGATGACTGTTGGCAATGCTTTAGGTGTATTTCTTAATGGAATGCAGTTTGTGAAAATCCAGATGATCTTAGCGCTGGTGGCTGCGATCATGAATGTCGTCCTTTCAATTTGGTTCATTCAAACCATCGGTGTGGTTGGCGCTGTTTGGGGTTCGATTATTTCTTATTTTATTTTTACGATGTTACCCTGTTTCTTTTTTATAAAAAAAATATTCAGGAATTTTGATCAGTCTGTCTGAAATGGTGATGACATTTATCAATGGCTTCATTTTATCAGTAAAATCCTTCTGGTCACCGTTCATTGTTCCCAATAACGAACAAATCAGACATGACCATGATATGCCCGATATGCGATGGAGCATTAGAAATTTCTTTTAAAGAGAAAGTAATGCTCCGGCACGATGCCATCTTTGACTCTTGCCGAACGTGTGGTTTTTTACGTGCTCGCAGTCCATACTGGCTGGCAGAAGCCTATTCCAGTGCTATTTCATCCACGGATACCGGCATAATCACGCGGAACAGTTCTGTTGCCCGCAAATTAGCCTCGATACTCTTTGGCGCGTTCGGGGAACGTGGTCATGGACGTTATGTGGACATGGCTGGTGGTTATGGTACACTTACGCGCATGATGCGAGATTATGGGTTTGATTTCTACTGGTCAGACAAGTACTGCGACAACTTAATGGCGCGAGGTTTCGAATATTCTCCTGAAATTGGCGCATGCAAAGCCGTAACAGCAATCGAAATCATGGAGCATCTTGATGACCCCCTTTCGTTTGTTCGTGATGCATTGCAGCAAGCACAGGCTGACACCTTTATTTTTACTACCGAACTTTTTGAAGGGTTGCCGCCTGCTCCGGAGAAGTGGTGGTATTACTCTTTTGAGACTGGACAGCACATCGCCTTTTTCCAAAGACGAACCCTGGAATTTATGGCAAAAAAACTTGGCCTCTGGTTTTTCAGTGGAGGTGGCGTGCATGTATTCTCAAAAGTCCCTGTCAACACCAATTTGTTTAGATTATTCGCGGGAAGGATGAGCAGTTTTTTTGGATGGTGGGTGCGCAAAACCTTGACTTCAAGGACGATGAGCGATCATTTGCGTAGAGTGCAGCGACTTCGAGATTCGAACTAAACGCAATGACTTATTTCGCATGAAAGTAGCCTTTGATTCACAAATTTTCACCATGCAGGAGTATGGTGGAATTTCTCGTTACATCTGTAATCTCGCTGCCCAGCTATCCACTATTGATGGAGTAGAGACTAAAATTTTCAGTCCCTTTTACATTAACTTTTTCCTCGACAAGCTTCCCAGAAAAATCGTATCAGGAGTCAGAATACCTAGAATACCCGGAACCGGGAGAACCTTTCATCGGAGCGGTCTGTGGTTAGCTCGCCATGCCATCGCGAGATTTGCACCTCAGATCGTGCATGAAACATATTATGCGGCAAACCCGTTAGCCTCAAGGTCTGCCCGCACTGTTGTGACGGTTTACGATATGATTCATGAACGATTCCCTCTTATGTTTTCTCAACGTGACCGGACTTCCAGATTAAAAAGGGCGTCTGTCTTGCGTGCTGATCATGTCATTTGTATCTCAGAAAATACACGACGCGATTTGCTGGATTTGGTGCCTGTATCTCCTGATAAAGTTTCGGTCGTACATCTTGGGTTTAATCAACTTTCTGATATTCGTCAAAAGGCCTTGCCAGGATCGTCCCATATTGAAGGACCGTTTTTGCTCTTTGTAGGCGAGCGTGGGCATTACAAAAATTTCAAGGGGCTCCTGCAGGCTTACGCCAGTTCCAACTGGTTGACGAACAATTTCAGTATTGTGTGTGTTGGCGGCGGAAAACTCCAGGGGAACGAACTCGAACTGATGCGCGAACTTGGAATTTCCAGTTGGAAGGTGAATCAAGTCAACGCGACTGATGACATGCTGGCCGAATATTACAAAAAAGCTGCTGCATTTATTTACCCATCAAGATATGAGGGGTTTGGCCTTCCGTCACTGGAGGCAATGTCATCAGGGTGCCCTGTAGTTTGCAGCAATACCGGCTCAATGCCGGAAGTTGTTGGCAATGCCGGAGCATATTTTGACCCGGAGAGCATTGATTCGATACGTGAGACAATTGAACATGTACTGGAGAGTAACGAGCAACGAGAACTCCTTGTTCAACGAGGATTCAACCGTAGTGCTGAATTTTCTTGGGAGCGATGCGCAACTGAGACATTGGAAATTTATCGGAGTTTATTCTAATGCGCGCATTAATTTGCGGCATCAGCGGACAAGATGGCGCTTACCTTGCTTCTCTGCTCTTGAGTAAGGGCTATGAGGTATGGGGGACTTCGCGGGATGCACAGGTCGCTTCATTTTCAAACCTTGCGCGTCTGGAAATACTCGACAAGATCCAGGTGCTCTCCATGGCACCCAATGATTTCAGGAGCGTTCTCACCGCATTGAATCTGAGCGACCCGGACGAATTGTACTATCTTGCCGGCCAGAGTTCTGTAGGGTTGTCTTTTGAGCAGCCCACAGAGACTTTTGAAAGCATTGCACTGGGGGCACTGAATCTGCTGGAAGCTATTCGTTTTCGTGACCAACCGGTAAAATTCTACCATGCCAGCTCAAGTGAATGTTTTGGCGATGTTGGCAAACAACCGGCAGATGAGTCCACTCCATTCCATCCGCGCAGCCCCTATGCAATAGCCAAGGCTTCCGCGCACTGGATGGTGGCCAATTATCGTGAGGCTTATGGCTTGTTTGCCTGCAACGGAATCCTGTTCAATCATGAGTCTCCGCTGCGTCCTACCCGTTTTGTTACGCGTAAAATTACGACGGCAGCAATAAGAATAGCTCGAGGTTCTCATGAAAAATTACATCTTGGCCGTCTGGACATTGTGCGTGATTGGGGTTGGGCGCCGGAGTATGTGGAAGCAATGTGGCTCATGCTTCAACAAAAAAAACCGGACGATTTTATCATTGCAACAGGCAAGGCCCATTCGTTAACAGAATTTGTCTCCACCGCATTTAAGTTTGTTGGGTTAAACTGGTGCGATCATGTGATTTCCGACCCTCTTTTATTCCGAACGACAGACCTTGTATGGAGTCAAGGAAACTCCATGAAGGCTAACAGTATCCTGGGATGGCAGTCACGAGTGGATATGGCCGAAGTTGTTTCATTATTGATTGAAGCCGATCAATCTCAGATATAGCCCTTATTACTCTTGGTTACGATATCAAAAATATGCGTGTTAAAAACACTTGACGGTAAAAGTACCGAGTAATTTTTCAACCATAAATTCGCGCGTCGTTCAAAAGACTTGTGTATGAAGCCCCATCGAGCAACCCGATTGCCCAACGATGAACATGCCGCGAAATAATAAGTAAACAGCATTTAAAGGAGTGGTTTTGCCAGCGACAAAAGACATAACCCATATCACAGCGAAGGAAAATACGGGCAACTACAACCCGGTTCAAATTCCTCGAATTCTATGGTCGAACAGAGGTTTGTTGGCGACTTTGACCATGCAGGATTTGCGTTCACGATACGCCGGGTCGGTTTTGGGCCTGGCATGGATGCTGGTTATTCCGCTGGTTCAATTGACGATTTACACCTTTGTGTTTGGGTATATCTATCGAGTCGGTCAGGGAAAAAGCATCGTGGAGTATGCCTTGAGTTTATTCTGCGGGTTCGTCCCTTTTATCGTCGTCTCGGAAAGTCTCAGCTCAGCACCGAGCCGTATAATCGGGCAACCAAATTTTGTAAAAAAAGTTGTCTTCCCACTGGAAGTTCTCCCCTTAATCCCGATAAGCGTCTCGGCAATACACGCCCTCGGCGCGTTGACCATCCTGTTTCTGGCAGTTTGCTTTATTGGCCAGGGCCTGCATGTAACACTCGTCTGGCTGCCAATGCTCATCATTATTCTCCTGTTGCAGGTAATCGGTTTGAGTTGGATGTTGTCGTCTTTAGGGGTATTTATTCGTGATCTCACATCCACCATCCAGCTTATTATTCAGTTCCTTTTTTTCCTTACGCCAATAACCTATCCTTTGTCTCTGGTTCCTGAGAAATTCTTAACCATCTACAGGTTAAACCCGTTGGTTGGGATTATAGAAAATTTCCGGCGGGTTATTCTGGAAGGAAAAGCGCCGATTTTGATGGATGTCATCTATCCGCTGGGCTGCGGGGTGATTTTTACCATAGCGGGTTTCTATTGTTTCCAGCGCTACAGGAGAGCCTTTGCCGATGTTGTGTGAAATTGCCGATAACATATCAATAAAGGCGTCGGGACTGGGAAAATGCTACCACAAGTATCATAATCCGGCAGATCGCCTGAAACAGCTGGTTCTCCGAAAACATCGGTACTATGAAGAGTCCTGGGTGTTAAAAGATATCAGTTTTGAACTGCCTCGCGGCAAGGCATTGGGCGTTATCGGGAAAAATGGCGCAGGCAAAAGCACTCTCTTGCAGATACTGACTGGAACACTGACCCCCACAACCGGTGAGGTGTTTCTTCGAGGAAAGGTGGCGGCGCTGCTTGAACTTGGAAGCGGCTTCAATCCAGAATTCAGCGGCAGGGATAATATCTATGTCAATGGCGCCATCCTTGGTCTTACCCGCAACCAGATTAATGAACGCTTTGATGACATTGTCGCATTTTCCGAACTTGGCGACCACATAGAGCAACCGGTAAAAACATACTCCAGCGGTATGTTCGTCCGCCTGGCTTTCTCGGTGCAGGTGTGCGTAAACCCTGATATTCTGATTGTGGATGAAGCTCTGGCCGTCGGCGATGTGTTTTTCCAACAGAAATGTCATGCCCGTATGGAAAAGTTACTGGAGCAGGGGACATCCATTCTCCTGGTCAGCCATGACACATCAGCCATCAGGAAATATTGTGACACATCGTTACTCCTGGAGGATGGACAAAATCTTTTTTATGGTGACGTCGAAACAGCGGTCTCCAAATATTTTTTCCAGAGAGTTCCCAAATCTTTGAGTTCCTCTCCCAGGCAGCAAAGTGCCGATGTAATGAATGGCGATGTAAAATTGACTGTCCCCAACAGCGATGAAGATAAAAATTCTAAAATTTATTTCAATTCTGAGGATAGCCAAAAGTTCAAAAATAATTTGCTTAAAAAGTGGCCTGAAGCTTCAGAGTTCATCGATTTAAAGAACAAGGAAACTACAGGAGATTTGGAATCAGCTCGTTTAACGAGTGCTGCATTATGCAATAAATACGGCGTAAAAAGCACATCGTTTGCGCAGGGAGAATGGGGATATTTTTTCTGGGAAATTCAACTGTTACGTGATGTCGAAGTACCAATAGGGGGGCTGACAATAACATCGGCCTCTAATCTTGCAGTTTACTGCCGCAGTACTGCACAGTCGGAACAGAATTTTCCTATAAACGCTAAAAAAAATGATGTGTTATATTTTCAAGTTGCAGTGAAACTTGATTTGCAATTTGGAAATTATTTTTTCACCCCGGGCCTGGGGGAAATGAGTGTTGCAGATTATTCTCAACGAGCAGAACTTTCCATTAATAGTTTTTTCCACAGTTTATCCCCGGTAATCATTGCAACATCGATAGAAGTTTTCACAATCCACGAACCTTTAGAAGGGATCAAATATCCTTTTTTTGGTATAGCTGACATGCCAAATAGTTGCTCATTGCTCATATCAAGAAATAATAATAAAAATTCAACAATTCTGTAAAATAAGAATGAATTTAAATATTAATGATTACAAACTGGCTGTACTCTTGCCCTGTTACAACGAAGATGTAACGATAGGAACCGTTGTTGCAAATTTCCGCCAGGCACTCCCGGACGCTGCGATCTATGTTTTTGACAATAACTCATCTGACCGGACCGCCGAATTAGCCCAGAAAGCTGGTGCTCTGGTCGTCGGGGAAACACGTCAAGGCAAAGGCAATGTTATTCGGACAATGTTTGAACGAATAGATGCTGACATTTATATCATGGCCGACGGAGACGACACGTATCCAGCCGAAATCGCCCTGCAAATGATCCAACCGATCATAACAGGCGAAGCGGATATGACGGTGGGAGACAGACTGTCCAATCAAAGTTATCAAAATGCAGCGCGGCGTGGAAAATTGGGCAGTTATGGAAATTATTTTTTCACGAAAATTGTAAATATTCTATTCCGCTGCTCATTAAATGATATTTTCTCAGGGTATCGGGCCTTCAGTCGAAAATTCGTCAAGACGGTACCTATTCTGAGCGATGGCTTTCAAGTAGAGACGGAAATGACCCTCTTCTCCCTAGATAAACGCCTGAAAATTATTGAGATTCCAATAACTTTTAAAGAAAGGCCGGAAGGGTCTGAATCCAAGCTGAATACCTTTAGAGACGGATTCCGTATTCTAAAAATGATAATTCGTATCTGTAAAGACTACAAACCACTTCAAACCTACGGAACTGTTGCAGCCAGCTTTGCCGCGATATCACTGGGGATGGGCCTGCCGATTATTCTTGATTATCTCAAAACCGGGCTTGTGCTGCGTTTCCCGACAGCGTTTCTTTGTTCATCATTAATGATCCTGGCAATGTTGAGCCTTTCAATTGGCCTTATTCTACATACGGTTACTGTACATTCAAAAGCTGCCTATGAAAAAGAGTTCAAGCGTTACGCATGGCCCTTGCCAGGCAAATCCCAAAGCAATGACCAGTAAAATGGAGTATAAATTGACAAACAATTCAGACAGTTGGGATAAATTTGAATATTTTGAGCCACACTGGGAGGAACGCACCGAGAGGATGGCTAAATATATTCTCCCCAATCAAAGTGTAGTTGATGTCGGATGTGGTGAGATGAAGTTGCTCAAATATCTTCCTGATAATTGTTCATATCTTGGCATAGACTTGCAGAAGCGTAATGAAGAAACTGTTGTCTGTAACTTCAATAAAGAAGCATTACCTAAAATTGTCTCGGATGTTTATTTTATTGCTGGCGTTTTAGAATATGCAATAGATCCTGAATCTCTAATCAAACAAATATCCAGTAACACAAGCGACACAATCATTTGTTCCTATTGCATTCTTGAGGATTTTCCTCAGAACGTGCGTGATGATTTAAAATGGGCAAACTCTTTAACCCAAAAAGACATTAACATTCTTTTCAATAAGAATGGTTTCCAAGTACATAATACGTTCAAAGTAATAAGAAATACTATTTTTATCGCTAAACGGCAGACATATATTAGAAAATTTTTACATTTTTTCGGTGTCCGTGCATATACAAAATTTTGACTCAGTTAAATTTTGTCTGGATGCGATTGTTCCGCATCTCGTTGTAGGCGGTATTCTTGTTATCGATGACTACCATTACTATGAAGGATGCAAAAAGGCCGTTGATGAATTTTTTCATGGAAAACAAGATGGTTACGACTTCATTAACCGCAGCAGACTGCACATTAAACGAATTAATTAACATTTATCCACGATGTAATGAATATCTCTCTTTTTAATCCTGCGCTGAAAGACAACCAAGGAAACCCTTCAATCAATCTGGGTGATTTAATTATTGGCGCCAGAGTTACCGAGATACTCAAAGAAATATTTCCCGATGCAATCCTAAGAGAGTTCTCAACCCACGCCATACCTTTAGAGGATGAAATTGACTGGATTCAACAGGCAGATCTTATTTTAGTCGGTGGTACAAATCTTTTAAGTTCGTCGGTTCAGGAATACAACCAATGGAAACTCGGCGCGACCCCGCAAATCTATCTCACTCCTCCCCTTGCGGATGCAGTTCTTTGCGGTGTGGGATGGTGGCAATACCAGGACAAACCGGATACCGTCTCGCAATATTTTTATCGACAGTTGCTTTCCAGCAGCACCCCTCATTCTGTCCGTGATTCCTATACCGCCAGTAAGATGCGGGAAATGGGGATGGATAATGTTATCAATACTTCCTGCCCAACGCTCTGGAATCTGGACGGCTACAAGAATATCAAGACGAATTCCCATAAGAAATGCCTGACCTGTTTCACAGATTATCGCCCGGATCAGGAAGCAAATAATACCCTCCTAGAAATTTTGCTGGCCCATTACCCCGATGGAATAACTATTTTTCCCCAGGGCGACCATGACATCAGAGACATGAGCAATCTCAAAACTTTTATCGATCATCAGGACAGGATAGAGTTACTCCCCCATGATATTTCACTGTTTTTCCAGCGTGTTGCCCAGAATGATGCGGATTATATCGGCACTCGACTGCACGCCGGAGCATACTGCATGACCCATGGCCTTGATTCACTTATCATCGGAGTTGATAACCGATCTGTTGAAATCAGCAAGGATATCAATCTTCCCGTTGTTGATCGAAACGACTTCCAGTCAATAAAGGAGTGGCTGGAAGGTAAACGCATATTTGATCCTGTCAAAATTCCTCTTCAGGGCATTGAGGAGTGGAAAGAGGCTTTGCGCGGCAAAGTCAAAGGATCTGAAAGCAAGAATCGATCTTTACGTCAGGGCGATATTGGTTCAAGTCAACCCAATGCCTCGCCAAGAATGAATCTGCTCAATCTTGGTTGCGGCGGCAGGTATCATCCGGCCTGGACAAACGCTGACTACATTCAAACAGGTCCAGGTGTACTTGCCCAGGACCTGATGCAACCCTTCGAATTTAGTGATAATACTTTTGACGCGGTCTACCATTCCCATGTGCTTGAGCATATGCCAAAGCGATATGCCCCTGACTTTTTACGTGAATGCCGGCGCGTATTGAAGCCCGGCGGAATATTACGCGTGGTCGTTCCTGATTTAGAACTCGCGGCACATGATTATTTGCAGCAACTCAACAAAGCCAAAAATGGCGACCGGAAAGAAATTGACAAGCTGGAATATTTGACGATCAACCTGTTGGATCAGATGACACGTCATTGTCCCGGGGGAGAACTTCTTAATTACTGGAAACAAAATCCCATGCCAGTGGAGGAATTTGCGGTTGAAATTCACGCCCTGGAAGTGGTCCGCAGCCTGGCGGTGTTGAGAGATCCAGACTCACCCGAGGAATATCGGGCAATGCAAACAAGCTTTAATCCATCGATTGAACATTCCGCTGAAAAAATCGGTCAATTCAGGATTTCCGGTGAAGCGCACTTGTGGATGTACGATCAGGTATCATTAAAAGAACTCCTCCTTGATTCTGGTTTTTCTTCTGTAAAGCTGTGCCAGGCAGACGAATCAGGAATCCCTGATTTCAACACCTATCATCTTGACATAATAAGTGACGGAAGCACTGCCAAGCCTGAATCACTTTTTATGGAAGGAACTAAACCTTGAAAATTGCAATCATTTCGACAGATGACATTTATGGAGGAGCGGCGATAGCTGCTTATAGACTGCACCAGGCTTTGTTGAAAGCGGGCGCAGAAAGCTGCATGATCGTTAAAAACAAGTACAGTAACGACCCTGCTGTTTTAGATGTTGGAACAGCGGAAGAGTTTCGACCAAAGGTGTCCCTTAACGAATCATTAAAAGAGTATTGCATATCAAAGAATCGTCCGAAACTTGCGAATTTTCTGCTGCCGACATTCTTTTCCCTTGATCTGGATGGGTATGACATATCAACACATAACGCTATTGCAGAAGCTGATATTATCAATATCCATTGGTGCGCTGGATTTCTTTCGGCGCACTCCATCTTCAAGCTCCTGCAACTTGGAAAGCCCATTGTCTGGACCATGCATGACCAGTTCCCCTTTACCGGGGGCTGCCATTATACAGACAGCTGCGTCAAGTATATCGACGATTGCGCTGATTGCCCGCAGCTTGAAAACGATAGTTTGGGGCTGCCGGCATTATTTTTAAAAGAGAAAAAACAGTATCTTGGACTGGAACAAACCAACCTCAGCGCTCTGTTACCATCAAGGTGGCTGAAGGATTGCGCCCTTAAAAGCCCTGTTTTTAAAAATAAAATCCTCGAAGTCATTCCCAACTCCATCGACACCCATCTTTTCACACCTATGCCACAGATGGAAGCAAGGAGACTTCTCAATCTGCCGGCAGACAGCTTTATTCTTCTCTTTGTCGCCTCTGATATGAATGAGAGTCGAAAAGGACTGGATATCCTGAACGACAGTCTGCGTGTTGGAATGGAAGGGCCATATCAAGAATTGTTTCAAAGTGAAAAATTTTTACTTTTGATGGTCGGCCATTCAGCATACAACGATCAACAGACACCACCAGTTCGTCACCTCAAGCTGAACTTCACAAATGATATTGAAGTGTTACGCCAAGCATACTGCGGAGCCGATCTTATGGCATTTTGCAGCAGGGAGGACAATCTGCCCAATACCATCATTGAAGCCATGAGTTGCGGCTTACCCACCATTGCTTACGATATCGGAGGATGCGGGGATATTATTGAACACAGGGAAAATGGCTATCTTATCCCCCCACGCGATTACGGATCCTTTATTGAGACGATGGCAAAAGTCGCAACGGACCGAGATTGCAGGAGCACGCTTAAAAGCAATTGTCTCAAAAAGGTAGCTCATAAATTTACTCCACAAATACAGGCTAATGCCTATTTGAAATTTTTCGAAAGTGTAATGAATCAAAAGGTCATACCTAAAGAAATTGCCCCGATTGCCTTAGGCCAAAATGTACCTGCTGAAATTCTGAAACGTGTTGTAACCAGTTCAAGGCAAACTTGGAAAACTTCGGTTAGGATTAACAATGTTAATGATTGGCTGAATAACGCAGTCTTAGAAGATTCAATTTATTATCTTACGCCTCCCCGCGACGACCACAATAAAGAAGAAGGGTACGATGCGAAATACGGAATCTCTCAAGATGATGTCTCCCATGGAAATGGCTTAGGCAACTTGCTGGTCAGTCGAGGATGTGACTTCTCCGCACCTGCCCTGGAAATCGGCTGCGGTACGGGACTGCTCACCTTAGGAATGTGCCGGAAAAATCAATTTCCCCTGTTTATTGCCAGCGACGCATCGCCCGCGTTTGTGCGTATTGTCAAAACCACGCTTCAACAAACAGACAATTTTAATGAAACAATCCGCCTTGCAGTCCTTGACGGAAATGAACTTGCCTCCGCGCCGGAACAATCGTTTTCACTTATTGTTCTCAAAGCAACGCTGAATCAACTCTCCGATCCCGAGCGTTTTATTAAAAATATATCAAAATTATTAGTGCCCAAAGGCATGCTTGTATTCCATGAACCATTGAGGGAAGGGCATATTCTTCTCGGGTTGATAGCTCAAAGTTTGATGAATACAAAGTACAGGGTTGTCTCCAGGAAATTCTGGAGGGGTCTTATTAAGGCTCATACGATTATGCCCAACCGATTCACCAGAAAAATCAGCGACCTGACCTCTAAACATTCAAAATTTGCAAAATTACAGCTCTTGATTGATACAATGAAAGCCGCTTCACGGCGTGATATGGACAAGTCAACATGGGAAGACAAGCATCTCTTCAGGGTATCTGACATTACGCAGTGGGGACGTAACGCCCATCTTGATGTGGAATTTATCGCAAATCGTGACTTCAACGAATTCGCTGACGACGCTGTTCAGAGATATTTTTCATATAGAAAATTCGTTTTCGACTATTTGTCAAAATGTATGAATTTTGGGGACCAATTTGCAGTTGATTTTGAGTCAGACCTGGGTCCTATATTCGATTATCTCGATCAAGTGGCTTCAAATAATAATGCACCGGAATTCCACGGAATTTTTTTATATCGTAAGAGATAGCCTTTCTATGGCTATCAAAATGTAACTGAAATTTAAGCTCACAAGCTCATCAAGCCAGGATATTAAATAATGATTTCTATGATTAAGCAGTGGAAAATACACAACAAACCCTTGGATTTTCCAGAGTCTCTTCCCTCTGGTAAACCTTGGCCTAAAATATCAATTATTACGCCCTCGTTTAACCAGGGGAAATATATTGAAGACACGATTCTTTCAATACTTTTACAGGGATACCCCAATGTCGAACATATCATTATGGACGGAGGGTCGACAGACGAAACCCTTGAAATAGTCAAATCCTATGAGCAGTCTCTGGCAAAAATTATCAGCGAACCGGACAAGGGGCAATCGGAGGCGATCAACAAGGGAATGCGCCTGGCCACGGGAGATATCCTGACCTGGCTCAACAGCGATGATATGCTTGCCCCTGGTGCCCTGGCCGCCATTGCCATGGCCTTTGACGTGAATGACGCCGACTTGGTGGCCGGAGTCTGTCACCTTTTCAAGGATAACAGACATTTTGCCAGCCATTTGACAAGCTGCCCCAATGGCCCCCTGAAAGTACAAGAACTTCTGGATATGGAGCATTACTGGCAGGCAGGAATGTATTTCTACCAGCCAGAAGTCATGTTCTCTCGAAGAATTTGGGAAATGGCGGGGGGGTATGTTGACGAAAATCTGCAATTCTGCATGGATTGCGAATTATTCCTGAGGTTTTCAAAATATAAGGCCAGATTACAAGTCATAGGTCACCCGGTAGCATGGTTCAGATACCATGAGGAACAAAAAACCAATGATACAAGTGCCTCGCCAAACGAATTTAAGCAGGTATGTGAGAAATTTGCCAAAGAAGAAAAAATTGATCTTGCGGAAAACAACGACAGAGGTCCGGCTTTAACCGGTCGTCCCTTGAATATAGTGATGGTCAACGACATAGGATTTCAGTATGGCGCTGGAATCGCTCACAAACGGTTGAGTGACGCACTGACCATGGCAGGTCACAGCATCACACACTTTGGATTAGGCTATCTTTCTGGCAAATTTAATGCAGAATATAACAAGCAAATTGAAAAGGTTACTAGTGAAATCAGTAATTTGCAACCAGATTTGGTAATTTGCGGGAACCTCCATGGATTTTCACCCTATGCAGATTTTTTAGTACAAGCACTTTCTCGATGGCCAATAGCGTTATGCGTTCACGACCTTTGGATTTTGACAGGAAAGTGCCCATATCCACTTGAATGTACTGAGTACAGAGCAGGTTGCACAGCTCAATGTAAAGCGAGCTCTGAATATCCAGCGTTAGAAAAAAGCCATATTCCTGAAACATGGCGCGCCAAACGAGAGGCCTTGAATCAGTCCAACGCCCTACTTTTATGTAATAGTGCATGGACTCAGACAATGGTTCAAAACACCCTTGAGGGAAAGCGTCTTCATTTTGGCCAACTGGCGATGGGAGCGAGCCCTTGTTTTTTTGAGCATCGTTCAAAATCTGAGGCAAGGGATTACTTTAACCTGCCCCAGGATAAATTTATCATTCTGCTTGCTTCTGTTAATATTTCTGAAAGTCGTAAAGGAAAAGATGCTCTGGAGCAGCTTGATACTATCCAGGATGATGAAACCGTTATCATATCAATTGGGGTCATAAACTCAGCACTGAGTGAGAGATACCCATGGCTTAATCAATTAGGTTTTATGGATGATCCCGAAATTATCTGCAAGGCCTATGCTGCCGCAGATGTACATATCAGTTACAGCAAGACAGAGACTCTAGGCCAGAGCTTTTTTGAAGCTGCTGCCTGCGGAACCCCTTCAATCGGCTACAGATCGACGGGCATTACAGATTCAGTCACCGAAGGGGTGACAGGCATCCTGGTTAATCTGGAAGATAACCTCCTTGATGCACTTCTTAAAATTAAGGAGAATCCAAAACTTAAAGCCGACCTTTCAGCATGGGCGACAGTCCACGCTGAGAATACCCGTTCTCTGTTTCTCGAATATCATAGTTTCTTTCAGGCCCTGCGCGAATCCAACCTTGTCCCGATCTCAATTTTAGGAAGAAAAATAGGTTTCCTCTCAACAATTATATATTTTACTGAATTGTTTCACCCTGTACATGCTGTTCAAATGGCCCCATATCTTGGGACAGGCTGGGCGACTATTTCCGCTAATGGAATCTTGTCCACAAATAAAACATCCTGTTTTAACTTTACCTTATCATCGTCTCCGCGATCTGTGATTATAGAGGTGAGCGCGCACTGGGCAATTCATTCGTCAATTTTTATCCGCATTCTTGCCTTGGGGTATTACGCTTTTATCCGTGGTGATTCCAGCCACCTCTTTAGTAGATTGAAAAAAATATTCATGGTAAAGAGAAAATCATTAGTTGTTAATGTCCTTCTCAATAATAATAAAATTGGCGATTTTACATTAAAAACCACCAAACGAGTTGAGAAACAATTTACGTTTCCCGAGTCATTTTCCAAAGATATCAATACACTGACCTTTGAAAGTAAGGGTGGGGTGGTTTTAAGCGAAATTGGCGTATCTTCCGAAGGCCGGGAAATCGGGTTTAGATTACATAAGTTGGTTCTAAGTTAACAAGAGACTAATTGGACGAGCAGTTGTTCCATATTTCAGGAAATTCGTGGCTGCAAGGTCAGTATTTATTCATTTCACGAGTTCTTATCAAAACTTAGGATTTTCCATGTATATTTTTCTCCTTAATCTAACCGTTGTCCTGCTCTTCCTTGGCCTATCAGTGAGGAGACTTTTCCAAAATCCCATAGACCAGGTGCTGGCTTCTTTTTCCCTTTTTTGGGGGATCGCCGTCACTTCAGGACTGTTTCTTTCCTTTTTTTATCAACTGGGTAATTCCTGGGCATGGTTCGCATGTTCCATTTTAATTGCCATCTCAATCTTTGCGATGACTTCCCTTCGAGTGAAGGCTGCTCCCATCGATGATACTCCTGCCGAGCCGTTACTCAATGATCTTATTAAGAAGAATTCAAAATTTGATGTAAGGGTTATCGGCATAGTCACCGCCAGTTTGTTGCTGATAAACATCATTGTTGCATTGAGTTATCCTCCAACTAACTGGGACACGAACACCTATCACCTGCCCAGAGCCTTTTTTTATATGAGTCAAGGGAACCTTGACCATTTCAGTACGGTAAATCTCAGGCAAATTTATCTTACCTTTAATCCCACCTTATTAATCATCTGGCAGACTGTTTTTGAGCTTTCTGAAAAACTGCTTGTTCTCGTAAATCCTCTATGCTGGATAATATGCTTCCTTGGAGTGTATCGATTATCTGTGCTCTGCGGGGCCTCAAGGTATTCCGCGCTCATCGTTGCCGCCATAGGCTGCCTGACTCCAGAGATTTATGCCCAGGGGGCATCGACGACGACGGATATTCAGTTGGCCTCTTTAATTGTATGCAGTGCGGTATTTTCACTTTCCTATTTCCGGAGAAATAACCTTAGAAATGCCATCATTGTATCCACAGCCTTTGGGATAGCCACGGGTATCAAGGTTACATGCTTCTTTTTTGGCCCGATAATACTGTTGGTTCTTTTTGGAATATGTTGCAAAAACGGCATCCACAACACCCTTACATTTATAAACCATAAAAAGTACCATGTAATCGTTGCGGCGCTGCTCTTTATCTGGTTTGCGACCCCATTTATGATTTACAATTATGTGGATGGCGGTGTGTTAATGACATCGCACTATGACTATCTAAGGAACAAACCCATTAATATATATAGCTGGCTGCAGACTATGTATACTTTTTCGGTACAGGCATTTACAGATCCATTTCAATATATTCTCAGTGATAAATGGCTTGAGGAAACCATAAAAAATACTTTCTTTAAATCCTGGAACCCGAAGTACGCTTTTAATGATCTGCAAATTATCACTCCAGGATTTTCGGAAGACAGTATGTGGTACAGCTTCGTCCCCTACTTCTTATTGATCGCCTTATTCAACGAGATTAGAACGAAAGCCAACTGGTCCCGCCCGTCTTTTATCTTTCTTGCCGCTGGATTTTCCTGGATTGTCACATATTGTGCTGTCAGCAAATGGGGTTTATATAATCAGCGGTATTTTATTTCTGCCATGCTGTTAACAATGCCCTCCCTGGCGATGCTCTGTGATAATTTTTTTCGTTCAGACAAAAAAATGGCGCATGTGGGAAGGTATGGGCTGCGCCTGCTCTTACTTTTTTCGATATTTCAGATTGTCATTTTGCACCGGCATAATTACTATCGCCCCCTTTCGCCGATATTGAAAAATCAAAATCCTTCCGCAGCACTTGATATCCTTCCTCCAAAGATGAAAAGCGTCCTCGAAGGTCGAAAGAAAGTCAACCTTGTACAATACTCATGGCTGCATGAAGATGAACGGCATTACCCTTACATACGGGTTATGCCTGACGCCAAGTTTATCTTGAAACAATACCGTATGGAGCAGAAACCAGACGTCCCCCCCCAAACGCTGACCGATTTCAGCCTGATTTCATTCTGGGGAGTTACCGAAGGCAGTTTATTTAGGAATGTCGAATTAAGTAAAGGTTGGACATTAATTCCGGTTGAGGATAAAAAATCTCCTGGGGTCAAATTCTTAGGATATATTGGGGAATGGTTTATAGATTATTACAAATATTTTTCTTTTGAGCCAGGCCAGGTACCTTGTCCTCCGGGAGAAGAGAATATCTTGTTCCTTGTCTTACATGATCGCAAAACACCCGTCATTGATGGGAACTTAATCAGTCGATTTCAGAAATTACGACTGGTCACAATCGGGTTAAACAAAGAAGATCAATTATCCCTTACAGTTCAGGCGACGTTACCGGATGGAACCAAAAAGACAGTTTGGAACACCAGCCAAGATGGATACAAGGATATAACACTGCCCGCTGAAGGTACAAAATTGCTTGTTGAGCTCAAAGATGCTGATGGGTTGATCAAAGGGCGGGGACAGATAATCGCCGCACAATTCAACCAAAAATTCCAGCAACATGATATTGTCCATGCAAGCATTGTACATGATCTGATACCAAGTGAAATTATCACAGTAAAAGGGATGCGAGCGACATCAGAGGGACCTTATCCTGCCAAGGGTTTGCCCAGAATCCGCTGGGCCACTGAAAAAAATGTCAGTTTTGAGTTTGAAAATATTGATCCGACTCAGCTTGAAAATTTAGTTCTGGAACTCGAATTCAAACCTCAGGCAAAAGGACAGATTGAAATTAGTGCTAATGGCAATGAAATTGCTTCATATAGCTGGAATAATACAGACTGGCAGACAACCAGCGTAAAAGTCCCGTTGATTCATGGCAAGAATGTGATCAAAATAAAAACGAACTTTTTTAAACCTTCCCGTGAAATTCTCAATTCAACAACTTTATTAATGTTCAGGGAAATTCAGTTCCGGGGTACCCCGCTCAAGGATTGATCCCGATTCCACGGAATTCTTCGGGATTCTTTTACCTAAAAAAAGTCAAAACCCTTTTTAATCATAAATATTTGGTAGCGTAGAAAAAGAGAGACCTTGACGATGTGAGAGTAAAAAAGC
>JACDZH010000398.1 GCA_013426815.1 Paludibacter sp. | reverse complement strand
AATTGCTTGTGTTAGCTATAAAAACGAATTTTAGGTACAACACCCGATACTCATAAAAATTAAAATTCATTCAGTCTTGTCATCAAGTTGTCCAACTAATTTTCACACTTTTTGTCCAAATAGCACTTTTGCCGACACTTAAAAAGTTGTTGCAGAAACCTACACAGTTAGACATTAATACTGGCATTCGCATTGCTTTGCTACTCTTGGATAATGGTCATAAGCTTCTTCAACGCCTTTTGTCGGTTTTGCTGCGCTTGCTAAATAAACGTCAGCTCCAAGTTTAAAAGCGTTTTCAGCATGTGCTAGTTGTAAACTTTCGTAACAAATTGCGTTAACTATATGAGTATCATTCGCCATGATTATTACTTGACCAACACCATATTCATAATAAGGAAATTCATTTGAATGTAGTTGTTGTTTTGAATAAGTCTGCCGTGGTTTGTTTGGTTGAAAAATGATCTACTAATTCTGATTTGCAATTCAGTTGCAGTCGGCAATCCAAGCCCGATAATGATATTGATGTTGTCGCTTATTTGCTGAAAGATGTATAAACGCTTATCATCTTGATTGGATGCCAATTTTTTGGCAAGTTCAGGTTAGTAGCCTGTTAGCGAAAACTCAGGAAAGGAAATTGCTTCCGCATGTAATGTCAAAGCAAGCTCAATAAACCTTTTATGTGCTTCAATAATAGCTGAAACATTTCCTTTTATTGGTTCTGTCTGTGCGATGCAAATTTTCATTTATTTATTCAACCCTGCATGTTGGATTACACTTCAATTCAAAATTTACAGAGTTGGCTATATAACATATTTCGTGAGCTTTGTGATGTAACTCGATGGTTTTTTTTACCATACTTTCGTTTGCTACATAAAAAATTGGATTCAAGGTAACTTCTTTGAAACTTCCACCACCGCTTGCGTTTTCTATCATAATGCCTGTGGCATTGTCGGTATAAGCCGTAATTACAATTCCTTCCAATGCGCATACATACAAGTAGGACAGCAAGTGGCAGGATGAAAGGGCTGTAATCAATAAATCTTCAGGATTCAATTTTGAGTTGTCTCCAACTGCAGGATTGTCCGTTGTAAGAAATAAGTCAGGTTTACCTTGTATGGTAACTGTGTGGCTACGGTCATAGATTCGTACATTTTTAGTACCGTCACCTTTGTTCCCTGTCCATACGGCAGTTAGTTTGTAGTTGTGTTCGTGTGCATTTATGTTTTTGAGAGTAATCTTTGCAATTGAAACTTTGATAACAAATTCACCTTCGCTATAAAGAATTAAATTCAGATAATCGGTAAAAATAAGATTACTAATCGAAGCTTTGTAACGGTCGAATTGTTCCTTAATTCCTGTTTCTTTTGTTCTTCAAGCTCACGGTCTACAATATCTTTTGCTTCTATGAAACCCACCGGAAAATCTTTCTAGTAAGAATGTAATCGGTTGCTCCGCAAGATTGTATTTTGGGTTCGTTTGTTGCTCTTATTGACGGAACAATACTTTCAATAAGTTGCTCTAAATTTCCTCAATTAGTGTGTTCGGTTGTAATTCCAGCTTTGTAGCGTTGGTTTATGTTGTCGATATATTGGTCTAATGTAAAATCTTTATAGTTTTGATTTTGGCTTATATTACCTCAGTCGTTTTCTTTTAGTCTTTTGCTTTTCAAAATGTCTTTTTATTGTTGTTGTATTTTTGTTTCGCTTTTCTAATTTCAGTATAACCAAATGCTTTGACTTCATCGCTTCCCTCGAAATGTTCACCTAACAACACCTTAAAATCTTCTGCATTTTCTATATAATAAGCGACTTATATAAATGCGGTTAATTTGCTCAAATCATCATTTGGT
>JACDZH010000053.1 GCA_013426815.1 Paludibacter sp. | reverse complement strand
TCACCTCAATTATCAATTGAATTTTAAAATTCTTATCCCGAACTCAGGTTATTAAGTTTTTAATAATAAATTTAAGATAATGAATCCAACATAAAAGGAATTTCATCAACATCAATTCCATTTGTCAATAAATAAGACTTATCATTATTGAACGATTCAAGGAACAAATTCCAATTATTTTGCATCAGACTCAGACTTTTTGTGTAAAATTCAACTGCATCCATCATTTTATGCTGACACCATGCAATATGTCCAGCATTCAGATAATCGTGCGTAGTTGGCTTATTTTCAATAAGTTTTTGAATATAATAATCAGCTTGTTGAATATCTCCAGACTCAAATGCACACCATGTAATTGCTCTCCAAACTTTTTCATTTTCGGTATCTATATTTTCTAGCCTATGATAAACTTTCAAAGCTTCTTTGTGCTTTTTCAATTCAAGATAGCAATGACCGATTTGCAACAAAACTGAAGTATGATTTGGTTTAATAAAATCGGAATATTGATAATACTCCAGTGCTTTTTCGAAATTACCCGACAAACGATAACAAAGTGCTATTTTTCGAATTGTCCATAAATCATCTGGTTGAATGATATCGGCTTTTATATATGCTTCCAGTGCGTTGGGAAGTTGGGAAATTTGTTGATATGAGTAGGCAATTTTCTGATATAGAGCAGCATTAGGTTTCGTTTTGTGTTGAATATTCTCAAACATTTCCAGAGCTTGTGTATAATGACTTTTCGAAAAATAATAAGTTGCTATACTTAAATTAAAATCAATATCGTTTGCCAATATGTCAAATAAATAAGTACGATGCATAATAAGTGAATAAGCGAACATGTCGCCGAAATCGGTGTGTTGTGGATACAGTTTGAAAAACCGAAATAAATCCTGAATATATTGTTTCGACAGATTTTTAGAACCCAAATTAGGAGTTAAAATAGCTTCATCTTTGGTCATTTCGTTCATTTGTTCGGCTTCCATTTTAAACGATTGTTTTAGCATTCCTCTCTGCGATTCGGGCATTTGGAGTATACTTAAACAAAACGAATACTTGTCGGAATTACACATCACGTTATTACTTACAAAAGCCGTAATAAGTGTTTTATCATCAGACTTGAAAAGGTCATTCACCGATGTAAATTGAGAATCAAAAGGTAAAAACCAATGAGAAAAATCTGAAAAAAATGGAAAGCTCTTTAACATAGAAAATGTACTCATATATACATCAGCACCTTCCATTTGCATTTCGGTCAATTCTTGTAATTTATCCGAAACGCCACTTTGCTCAATAATTTCTTGCCATGCTGGATTTTCTTCTCCCCATTCATCCGAATTTAACAAGTTGTCAGTATCCATTTTATTTTTGAGCAATGGACTAATTTTGATCATCTCCGGCAATATTTCATCCTGCATTTTTTTACTTATTTTTTCTGTTTCGGCAGTGGCTATAAATTGTATAAAAATTTGCTGAAAATTCTCAACCAAGTGTTGATTGTCGGCAAACAAAACCAAACGATTTCGTACTGAAGGGAAAAATGGCAAAAAGCGATTATATTTTGCTAAAATTATACACAATCCTACCAACGCCCTTTGTTTAACAATCTGATTGGAAGATTGACAACAATCAAAAAGCAACATCAACTTGCTTTCGTCGAACATACGCCACAAATTGAGTGTAAGAGCGGAAATTAATAGCGATTTTTCGATCCAACCTCGAAAATTCACATCCAATATGTCATTAAAAAGTAACCTTTCATCTGTTTTATAAATTGTGGTTAACCAAAATATATTAAAAAATTCGGGCAACATCGACTCAAAATTTAAACGAATTTGTTTCAACTCCACTTCATTGGATTTATCTAAACCAGCCAATATTTCCGACTGGGAATGATAGTGATTTAGGGCAATTAACAAATCGTTACAAGATGTAAATCGTTTATTGTGAGGGAAATACCTTTTTTGAGTATATTCAAAGTTAGTAGAATTTCTAAAAAGAAGCTCTTCTCTTATTTCTGAATTAAGAATAAACACTTTCGCTATCAACTTATTGTATACTGTTTTGCGTTGCGGGTCTTCAACTCCTGAAATATAATATTGGAGTAAGTATTGATAGTTTTGTTGTAAATCTAACAGTCTGTCGGAATAATCACCCATTTGCAACTCTTCAACCAAAACTTTGGTTTTATCAAACGTATTTTTCAATTGACCTGCAACTAGAAATTGTAATGCCGATTTATATGTTGTATGGATTTGTGAAGCATTCATAATGAGGCTTATCAGTAAATTGTAATCAACAAATCTATTGTAAGAATATCAAAAGAAATTGATTTTTTTAAAAAGAAAATTGAGCACAAAACATGTTACCCCATTTTACTAATTTTCCGTAGCCTTTCTTCATCAATTATTTTAAGTTTTCTGCCATCCATTGCAATAACATGTTCATTTACAAAATTTGCAAGTGTACGAATTGCATTAGATGTAGTCATATTGGATAAATTTGCTAAATCTTCGCGTGATAAATACATACTGATAGTCGCTCCATCTTCTTCAGTTCCATATTTTTTCAACAATTGGAGCAAAGATTCGGCTAATCTGCCCCGAATATGTTTTTGTGTCAAATTAACGGTTCGCATATCCGAAGCAGCTAAATCGGTGGATAATTCCTCTAGAAACCGGTAACAAAATGCATTGTTGTGACGGAGTATGGACAAAAACATATCTGCTTTAAACATATAAATAGTTGAGGCTTCAAACGCAGTTACATTGGTACTATACACATCGTTTGCAATAATGGCACGGTAACTAAAATGTTCGCCTGGTTTTAACATACGAATAATTTGTGAACGACTTCCAACCCCTTCTTTATACACTTTTAGTTTTCCGCTTGCCAGAATCATCATATGTGTTGGATGATCACCCTCACAATGAATCATTTCATTTTTTTTAAAAAAATGCGTGGTGTAGTTATTACGCACAAATTGTCGTTCATCAGGTGTTAATGCATCCCAAAAAGATAGAATTTCTTCTAACGGTTTAATATCTGAAACATGTTTTTTTGCCATAAAAATTTGAAAAAATATGTTTGACAACAATGTTATTAAGCACAAATTTAGTCAATTTTTGAGATATAATACGAAAATCAATAAAAAAAAATTAAATTGGGAAAAAATAATATATTTTTAAGACTTAAAAAACAAGCATTACGCCTCCAATAAACGATTTATAGTATGCAACTTCAGATTTTTACAAAAATAGTCAAGAATAATTACTACTTTTGTGTTTAATTCTTAGTAAAAAAATATGAAGAAATCAATATTATTTGTTTTTCTCTTTGTTTGCATAATTAATTCAAATGCTCAACAGATAACCTTCAGTGATTCTGCCATTGTTAGTTTAATAACCTGTTCACCAGGTGATGAAGTTTATTCAAAATTCGGACATACAGCTATTAGAATTAACGATATTTTATCTGACAACGATGTCGTTTTCAATTATGGTATTTTTAGTTTTGAAACGAAAAACTTTTATTATAAATTTATCAAAGGAGAAACCGACTACCAACTTGGACTTTACGATACAAAATTATTTTTACCCGAATATGCTGCACGAAATTCATTGGTAGAAGAACAAGTTCTAAATCTTTCAGCAGACGAAAAAAAGAAATTGATAAACTATTTATTGACAAATTATGAGTTTCAGAATAGAGTTTATCGATATAATTTTGTATTCGACAACTGTTCAACCCGTCCTCGCGATAAAATAATGGCTGCATTAAATGGACATTTAAAGTATCAGACTGTTGCCCAGTCGAATACTTTTCGTCAGTGGGTAGGTTTGTATGTTGGACCAGATAGTTGGTTAAAATTTGGAATTGATATAATATTTGGAAAAGATGCTGATAAAATTGCAACACAGAATGAAAGTATGTTTTTGCCAGAGATTCTTATGTTTGAAATGCAATCTGCCCAAATAATTTCGATAAATGGTGATATCCGTAAATTCGTAACAAAAAAAAATATTTTAGTAGAAAAAAGAGAGGAAAAAGATCAAATAAAAACGTGGTATAAAAAACCGATAATCATATCATTCATATTGTTACTTATTGGGATAATTATCACATTGTGGGACATTAAACGCCACAGGCACAATAAAGAATTCGATACTTTAATACTATTAATAACCGGATTGGCTGGTGTTATTGTTTTCTATATGATGGTTTTTTCGACACATCCGCTGGTAAAACATAACCTAAATTTATTGTGGTTGAACCCTCTTAATCTGATAGTTGCTATTTTAATTTGGATAAAACCATATAGAAAAAACTTGTTTTACTATGAGATTCTGAATATAACTTTATTAATAACTGCACTAATTGTTTTTGCATTATCTACTCAGGTTTTCAATGTTGCAAGCTTTCCACTCATTGTACTATTGTTGATACGATCCTCACATTGGTTTTCGAGAACCAAAAGAAGGATTTTCAAAAAGCGGGATTTTTTAAAAATCAATAAATAACATCTTGAAATGACCAAAATCCTTACAACCAAAACATTAAAGTCATTACGTTTTGTGGGAATTATACCTGCACGTTATGCTTCATCCCGTTTCCCTGGTAAGCCATTGGTAGATATAGGCGGAAAAACCATGATACAACGTGTGTATGAACAAGTTTTGAAAGCAATTACCGAAGTTTATGTTGCAACTGACGACCAACGTATTTTTGATGCGGTTTTGGCTTTTGGAGGAAAAGCAATTATGACTTCTGACCAACATAAAAGTGGTACAGACAGATGTTATGAGGCTCTAACAAAAATCACATCAACCTTTGATGTAGTAATTAATATACAAGGCGATGAGCCATTTATTAAGCCCGAACAAATTAAAACACTTCAAAAATGTTTTGATGATCCTGAAACACAAATTGCAACATTAGCTAAAGTTTTTACCCCAAAGGATGACTTTGATACATTGAATAATCCAAACAGTCCAAAGTTGATAATTAATTTAAAAAATGAAGCACTGTATTTTAGTCGTTCTGTAATTCCATACATACGTGGCACTAAAACCGAAAAATGGATTTCGCTTCACCCATATCTCAAACATGTTGGAATTTATGCTTTCCGAGCCGACATTTTGCGAGAGTTAACATTGTTGGAACAATCGCCACTGGAAATTTCCGAGTCTTTGGAGCAACTTCGCTGGCTAGAAAACGGCTACCGTATAAAAGTTGGGTTTACCGATATTGAAACAATTGGAATTGACACACCAAAGGATTTGGAAAAAGTGAAAATACCGTTTTTAACAAATTGAAATGTGATAAGTAGTTTATATTAATTAATGTTATATTTATTAATATATTTGTGTATTTCAGTTACTTTGATTATATTTACCTTATAATCAAAAGAATATGAGGGTATTGATATTAAGTACATCTGAAAGAGAACAATTAGAGTATTTGCAAAAATACAGCACAAATTCAGTAGAGCGTAACCGTAGTTTATGTTTATTGTTATCAAGCAAGGGCAATTCAATGAGTAAGGTAGCCAAATTAATGAACATTCATTGGCTCTCAGTGAAGTGACTATTAGATGCTTGGGAACGTACCGATGTACAGAAACGTTTTTCTGTATTACGGCAAGCAAAAGGTCAAGGTGCTAAAGTAAAGTTAAGCACTATAGCAGAACAAATCCCTAAAATGGTAGAGAATAATAACAGAAACCTCAACCTTGTGATAGAAGATATAGAAAAACAATATGGTATTAAAGTCAGTAAATTAACCTTACAGAATTTTTTAAAAGGTACTAGGCTATACTTGGAGACGAATACGAAAATCTCTTAAAACCAAACGTGACCAACGAGTATTTGATTGGCAAAAAGCTGAGATTGATGCTTTTGTTGAAATGCATCGTCAGGGATATATCGATTTATACTTTGCGGATGCATGCCATTTTTCACTAACACCTAGTGTTAGCTCTGCATGGCAAAAGAAGGACGAACAAATCCTAGTGCCCAGTGCTAAATCAATTGCATTGAGTTTATTTGGGTTGATGACCCTAGACTGTAAATTATATTCACAAACTTTTCAAGGAACGCTAAATTCAGAAAAAATAATAAGCGTTTTTGATCAGTTTACAAAAACCACTGTTAAACAAACAATCGTGATAGTTGATAATGCACCAGTACATCACAGTAAAGCATTTAAAGCTAAGATTGAGCAATGGAGAGAGCAAGATGTTTATATTTATTTTTTGCCTGCCTACCCTCCAGAACTCAATAAAATTGAAATTTTTGGAGATTCATAAAATATAAATGGCTACCTTTTACTGCCTATAGGAATATCGAAAATTTCAAAGAACAATTGGAATATATTCTAAAAAACGTAGGAGACCAAAAATATAACATTAATTTTTATTGAGTACTTATTTACGGAGCATTGGAAAATATTGGTGCTTTGGAAATAAAAAACTATCCAAATGGGACAAGGTACAAAATCAAGCCGCATTGTTGCCTGGACGTTTCTCAAAGAAGATCAACAAAATAGTTGGAGAAATACCAGATGGAATATTTATTGATCCATATTATTACAACATTCTCTTTGTACTTTTGTAATTTATTGTAAATTTGTACATTAATGATCTTTGATTATTCGTTCTATTTCCAAAAATAAGTTTTTCTGAACATTAAACTGTTTGTCATGAAATTTTTTCCTACATCTAAAATTCGTGAAATTGACCAATATACCATCGACCACGAACTTATAACCTCAATCGATTTGATGGAAAGGGCAGCAGATGCACTCTATTGGGAATTTATCAGACATTTTCCAAATCAATATTCGGTTTGCATTTTAGCAGGACAAGGCAATAACGGTGGTGATGCATTGGCATTAGCACGAATGTTATTGCATACCGGTTATTCTGTGTCGGTTATTCTGATTCATCCAGAAACATTATCGCCCGATTGCAAAATCAACCGTAAACGCCTGTTAGATGACTTTCCAAATACATTAACAGAATTCAAAAAAGTATTTTACCCACCAGAAATTACCAAAAAAAAGATTATTATTGATGGCCTTTTTGGCTCCGGATTGAGCCGGCCGTTGACAGGAATTTTTGCTCAGGCTGTGAATTGGATCAATCAAACCGGATGTTCGGTGGTTTCAATTGATATACCTTCGGGTTTAAACGGCGAAATAAACGATATATCCAACAAATCAATTATAGTAAAAGCAAAACTGACATTGAGTTTACAATTTCCAAAACTAGCTTTCTTTTTGCCTGAAAACGAACTATATATTGGTCATTGGAAAATACTCGATATCGGACTACATCCACAAAAAATTAAGTTGATCCAAAGCAATTTGTTTTATTTGGAGGAAAAAGAAATTGCAGATTCACTAAAAAAGCGTTCCAAATTTGGGCATAAAGGCATTTTTGGTCATGCATTTATTGTTGCCGGCAGCTTAGACATGGCAGGTGCAGCCATACTTTCGGGCATGGCAGCATTGCGAAGTGGAACAGGACTTGTTACAGTTCATAGTTGTGCAGCTAATCGAATTATTGTACAAACAGCCATTCCAGAGGTAATTTTTCAATCCGACGAATCTACTGACTTTATTAGCAATGTTGAAATAAGTGAATCGCTTAATTCAATTGCAATTGGACCAGGAATTGGTTTGCATCCCGAAACAGCGAAAATGATACACAATTTACTTAAAAAGCTGGAAAAACCCTGTATATTGGATGCAGATGCATTAAATATTATCTCAAGGAATAAGGATTTGCTATTGCTTATTCCAAAAAATAGCATCCTTTCACCACATCCAAAGGAATTTGAACGACTTTTTGGAAAATGCAATTCAACTTATGAGCGTATAACTAAAGCATCGGAAATGGCTCAACAGTTCGGGTTCATAATTATATTGAAAGGTGCATACTCACTGGTAGCGTTACCAAATGGCAATCTTATTTTTAACAGTACAGGAAATTCGGGTATGGCAACCGGTGGTTCGGGCGATGTGCTTACCGGAATTTTGGCTGGTTTAATGGCACAAGGATATACACCCGAAGAAACTGCAACTATGGGAATTTTCATTCATGGGTGCTCAGGTGATTTAGCTCTTGAACAACAATCGGAAGAATCGCTTATTGCGGGAGATATAATTAAAATGATAGGAAAAGTATTTGATACTTTCAGAAATAGTTGAAATCCAATTAATTGTTAATTTATCAGATTTATTAAAAATGATTGTGTAATTATTGTGTATTATTAAATAAAATAGTATTAATTTGCATAAATTAATAATGCTATTAAATAAAGAATTTAAAATAACTTGCTTAAAAGATTAATTAATTCGTTTAATACTGATATGTTAATAAAAATATTTAATTAAATTTATATTTTTTTCTGTAAATATTATTTTTGTTTATTAAATTACAAAATAGAAATTAAATGAAAACCGAAAAACACCTATCAAATCAAGAAGTTGTAAAAATTATTGCACAAGAAAGAAATCGTACCAATATATTAAAAAAATATGAACAAAAGACTATTGCATTTCTTGTCCAAAAAATTCCGTCATGGATAAGTTCCGATATGCTTACTGCTATTGGATTTTTAGGAAGTATTATCATTTTTGTCAGCTTTTTAATGGCAACTTATATAAATGTAAATTATCTGTTATTGGGTATTTTAGGATTTTTCATCAGTTGGTTTGGCGATTCGCTTGATGGTAGAATTGCCTATTTTAGAAATATACCCCGAAAATGGTATGGCTTTTCGTTGGATATTACCATCGATTGGATAGGAATCGTTCTAATGGGATGTGGATTTGTAGTTTACGCCGATGGGATTTGGGAAATACTTGGTTTCAGTTTTGTTGTATTGTATGGGTGGGAAATGTTAACTACCTTACTTAGATATAAAATTACCAACAAATACTCTATTGATTCTGGTATTCTTGGACCAACAGAAGTTAGGATAGTAATATCCGGAATTTTATTATTGGAAGTACTCATACATGATTCAATTCTTTATTCAGGTTCATTGGCGTGTATTATATTATTTATTTCAAATATATTCGATACTATTAAATTATTGAAACTAGCTGATATTCAAGACAAAGATGAATTAAAACAAAAAAACAATTAAAATATGTTTTCAAAATTTTTAATTTTCCTTAAAGCACAAGTTTCTGCCATGATAGGTGGTATGTTTGATTACATGATTATGGTTTTTTTTACTGAAGTTTTTCATGTGCATTACACGATAAGTATTGCCATCGGAGGTATTATTGGAGCAGTGATTAACTTTGCACTCAACAAGACTTGGTCATTTCGATCAAATAATCAGCCTTATAAAAATTCAGGAAGAGTACAATTTATTAAATTTGTTTTAGTGTTGGTGAACAGTATTACTTTAAAATCACTTGGTACTTATCTGGTAACTACTTTCCTTAAAATAGATTATAAGTTAAGTCGGATTTTCATCGATTTGATTGTTTCTTTACTGTTTAATTTTACCCTTCAAAAACGATGGGTTTTTAAAAAACAAAAACAAAAGAATCTGATATCTGATTAACATCGAAAACTTTTTCGTCTCGCATTCAACTACTTAAGTTGACATTAAACTCTTCAGCCCTCTCAATTAATGTTAAATATTATTGTTTCTGTGATTTTTAACATGAAAGTGAACAATATTCCAAATAAAAGCAGTTATTTTGCAACTAACTAATAGGCTTATTAAATATATAAATTAAATATGGAAATTAAGAACGATCAGAAAATGGAACTAGCTATTTTGGAAGTAGCCGAGCGATTATTTCTTGAAAAAGGTTTTAAACTGACTTCAACCACCGAAATTGCAAAACAAGTTGGTTGTAATCAGGCACTTGTACATTATTATTTCCGAACAAAAAATAATTTGTTCAATAGTATTTTTGAGCAAAAATTCAAGTTGTTTTTTCAGGGAATCTTCGAAATGAAGAATTTGAGTAAATTACAATTTCAAGACAAACTAAAATATATCATCGAAGCACATTTTGATTTGCTTAAAAAAAACCCACGGCTACCCGCCCTGATTCTTAATGAATTATCGCGTCAACCTGAGCAAGTTAACATTTTACGCGAAAAACTACGTAAAATACCTGAAGAGTTGATGATAGAATTTAATACAGAATTACAAGACGAAATTAAAAAAGGAAATATCAGGGATATTACTTTATTAGATCTTATTTATAGCATGATAGCACTTAATGTTTCAATATTTGTTATGATGCCTCTATTTGAAAAATTGCTTACGCTGGACGAGATTCAAAAAGAGTATATGATACAACACAGAAAATCTGAAAACGTTGATTTCATATTAAAAAGTTTAAGACCTTGAAGCACAAATGAACCCAATAACACAAAAGAAAAATTTAAGTGTAATTTATAAACATAAAATTTATGGAAAAAAGAAAGATATATAAAATTAATCGAAAGAGTTGCAAATCAAATCCTCCTTTGGGAATAAGTGTTCTACTTCTTTTCATGTCATTTTTTGAATTTGGCTTCAGCCAACAGTTAACTGTAGAAACTTGTCAGGAAAAAGCCAAAACAAATTATCCGTTGGTAAAACAATTCGAATTAATAGAACAAACAACCCAATACAATATCAATAATGCCAACAAAGGTTACTTACCACAACTGGCATTTTCGGCAAAAACAACGTATCAATCTGATGTAACACAAATTCCATCCAGTTTAAGTACAGTGTTATCGGGATTAACAGGTAAGCCGTTTTCGTTTCCAGCAATGGAAAAAATGCAATATCAGGCAGTGCTGGAAGCAAGTCAATTAATATGGGATGGTGGTTTAATTGCATCTCAAAAAAAAATCACAAATGCCGGTAGCCAAGTGGAAAAGCAAAAACTGGAAGTTGACTTATATTCATTAAACGAGCGCGTAAATCAATTATTCTTTGGCATATTATTGCTAAATGAACAAATGAAACAAAATGAAATACTACAAAACGAATTGCAGACAAATTACGACCGTATAAAAGCCTACATGCTAAATGGTGTTGCAAATCAATCAGATATGGATATATTAATGGTAGAACAACTAAATGTAAATCAGCGTCAAACAGATTTGGAAAACACTCAAAAGTCATATTGTCTGGTACTTGCAGCACTCACGGGACTAAAAATTGATGAAAAAACCGAACTGAAAAAACCGGAAATTGATTTTGCAATCCTAAATAACAACACCAACAACCGTCCAGAACTCAGTTTGTTCGATGCTCGAAATAAGATATACGAAGGTCAAATAGCGCTGCTAAATGCAGGCAATTTACCTAAAATTGGTGCATTTGTACAGGGTGGATTTGGACTACCGGGATTAAATATGTTCTCAAACAATTTTTCTCCATTTTACATTGGAGGTTTAAGATTATCGTGGAATATAAGTGGTTTCTATTCTCAAAAAAACAACTTGAATAAAATTGAGATAAGCAAGAAAACAGTAAATATTCAAAAAGAAACCTTCCTATTTAATAGTAATTTAAAAACCAAACAGCAAAAAACTGAAATTGAGAAACTTCAATCGACACTTTTAACTGATGACGAAATTATTCGTTTGCGCGAAAATATCAAGAAATCGGCAGCAGCAAAAGTAGATAATGGAACACTGACTATGACCGATTTAATTCGCGAAATAAATGCAGAAAATCAAGCAAAACAATTGAAATCATTTCACGAAATACAATTGATAATGAGCGTTTATCAGCTAAAAAACAATATTAATAATTAAACCAATATTCAACCCCAACCCCAAAAGAGGGAATAAATTACCCAAATATATGAGAACAAACAAATCTACAAAATTTAAATTCCAAATTGCTCCATTTTTTACGTCATCTTTAATCGTTTTGCTACTAACAACTTCGTGTGGTAAAATGAAAGATGATGCTGATGCGTCGGGCACATTTGAAGCAACCGAAGTAATAGTTTCGGCTGAAGGAGCGGGAAAAATACTAACTTTCAGTGTTGAAGAAGGGCAACTATTGACTGCCGGTGAAATAGTGGGAGCAATTGACAGTACGCAACTTTTTTTGCGAAAACAGCAAATTTTGAGCAGTAATAAGTCCTTACAAAGCCGTCGCCCCGACGTAAATAAGCAAATTGCAGCTGTAGAGCAACAGATTGTAACTGCCAAAACAGAACGCAAACGGATTGAAAACCTGTTAAAAGCAAATGCTGCAACTCAAAAACAATTTGATGATGTGAATGCCCTGATAGTATTACTTGAAAAGCAATTGGATGCACAAAAAACAGTTTTAGAAACTGCAAATCAAGGAATTACCGAAGATAGTCAAGGCATCAAAATTCAGGAAGCACAAATAGCGGATCAATTGCATAAATGTAAAATCATAAGCCCAATTGCAGGAACTGTATTGGTAAAATATTCCGAAATGGGCGAAGTGGCTGCACCCGGAAAAGCACTTTTTAAAATTGCTGATACCAACAATATGATACTTCGTGCTTATGTAACCGCCGATCAGTTGACACAACTTAAAATTGGTCAGAGAGTAAAAGTTACTTCCGACTTTGGAAAAGATAAGAATAAAGAATATATGGGCACTTTGAGTTGGATTTCGAGCAAAGCTGAATTTACTCCAAAAACTATTCAAACCCGTGATGAACGTGCTAACTTGGTGTATGCTGTAAAAATTGATATTAAAAACGATGGTTTTATCAAAATTGGAATGTATGGGGATGTGAATTTTTAGTTGATAATTATTTAACCGACTTATTGAGATTTTTATTAAAAAAAACGATGAATAAACCAAATAAAGATATTGCAATTCATTGCGATTCAGTCAGCAAGAATTACAAAAAGGTTGAAGCACTCAAAAATATTTGTTTTGATGTTAAACGTGGCGAAATATTTGGTTTAATTGGACCTGATGGCGCCGGAAAAACTACACTGTTTCGGATACTTACAACCCTGATTTTGCCAGATAGAGGAATGGCTTCGGTAGATAGTTTTGATGTAGTGAAAGATTACAAGGAAATTCGAAAATGTGTAGGCTATATGCCCGGACGATTTTCGCTTTATCAGGATTTAACTGTGGAAGAAAACCTGAACTTTTTTGCTACTGTTTTCGGTACTACTGTAGTAGAAAATTACGAATTAATAAAAGATATTTACCAGCAAATTGAGCCTTTTAAAACACGACGTGCCGGAAAACTATCGGGTGGTATGAAACAAAAACTAGCATTGAGCTGTGCATTAATACACAAACCCAGTGTACTTTTTCTTGATGAACCAACAACCGGTGTTGATCCTGTTTCCCGAAAGGAATTTTGGGGAATGCTTCAGAAACTGAAAACTAAAGGTATTACCATTTTGGTTTCAACTCCATATATGGATGAAGCCGTATTGTGCGATAGAATTGCTTTGATACAAAATGGTCAGTTTCTGAAAATTGACACACCAAAAAGTATTGTTACACAGTACCAAAATAAGTTGTGGGCTGTGGAAAGTGACAAAATGCACAAATTACTAATTGATTTAAGGGGCAATGAAATGACCAGAAATTGTTTTGCATTTGGCGATAAAATTCACATTTCGAGCCCCCTAAATCCCACAAAAGGGGACTTAAAGACCTTTGACAAAAACAAAATTGAGGAAATTATTTTAAATAATGGTCATAAGAATGTAATAATAAGTGAAATTGAACCAAGTATAGAGGACTGTTTTATGCAGTTAAGTCAAAAATAAATGATATGACAATTTCAACTAAAACGAGCAATTATACTCACCCTTCGGGGGCTGGGGGTCTGAGTACCGAAAAAGTAATTATTGCCGAGCAACTTACAAAAAAATTCGGAAACTTTACAGCTGTAGATAATATTTCGTTTGAAGTGGAACGGGGTGAAATTTTTGGGTTTTTGGGTGCCAATGGTGCCGGAAAAACGACCGCTATGCGTATGCTTTGCGGTTTAAGTATTCCAACAAGTGGAAAAGGAACGGTGGCTGGCTTTGATATTGGTGTACAAACTGAATTGGTGAAAAAGAATATTGGTTATATGAGTCAGAAGTTTTCGCTGTACGACGATTTGAAAGTTTGGGAAAATATTGAACTTTTTGGCGGTATTTATGGCATGAAAGATAAGGAAATTAAGGAAAAAACGGATGAACTGATGCACATTTTGAACTTCGAAAACGAAAGGAATAAACTTGTAGGGTCACTGCCATTGGGATTCAAACAAAAACTGGCTTTTTCGGTTTCCATTTTTCATAATCCACAAGTAGTTTTTTTAGATGAGCCAACCGGAGGAGTAGATCCAATCACTCGAAGGCGGTTTTGGGAATTAATCTACGATGCAACTTCAAGAGGTATAACTATTTTTGTTACAACACATTATATGGATGAAGCTGAATATTGCGACCGCGTTTCCATCATGGTAGATGGGCGAATAGAAGCACTTGATTCACCAAAAAATCTAAAAAAACAATTCGAGGCAAAAAACATGGATGATGTTTTTCAGCAGCTGGCGAGAAAAGCGAAGAGAGTTGACAGTTAATAGTTTACAATTGATAGTTTTTCAGAAATGATTTATTGTGCTAATAAAAACGGACTGCAATTCACTTAAAAAAAAGTATTTAGAAGTATAACATACTTACAAATTATTATGGAAGAGAAAACAGTTAAATCGAAATCTTATACTTTTGCCTTAAGAATAATTAAAACATACAAATTTCTAACTTCAGAACAAAGGGAATTTGTATTGTCGAAACAAATGTTACGAAGTGGAACTGCTATTGGTGCTTTAATCAGAGAGGCGGAACATGGAGAATCAAAAGCTGATTTTATACATAAATTGAGTATAGCATTGAAAGAAGCAAATGAGACAGAATACTGGTTGATGCTTTTACACGACAGTGACTATTTTGGTGACAATGAATTCTCAGCCATTATTATCGACTGTCAGGAATTAATCAAAATGCTGATAAGTATTATAAAAACATCAAAAGGCAATATTACAAAGAAGTAACTTGTCAACTAACTGTCAACTATTAACTATCAATTGTCAACTATTAACCAGAATGAAACAGTTAATGTCTTTTATCCGAAAAGAATTTTATCATATTTTGCGCGATAAGCCCACAATGTTGATATTACTCGGAATTCCAATTATTCAAATTATTTTGTTTGGTTTTGCGCTTACTACGGAAGTAAAAAACACTCAAGTGGCAGTTCTTGTTCCAACTACCGACGAAGCTACTCAACGCATCATTGAGAAAATAAATGCCAGTACCTATTTTGATGTAGTTGCAAAAATTCATAATACTGAAGAAATACAGCCTATATTCAGAGATGCGAAAGCAAAACTGATTATGGTTTTTGAAGATCATTTTGCAGAGAATCTTCGACGTACGGGCAAAGCTCATATTCAGCTTATTGCCGATGCCACCGATCCCAATGCAGCTACATCTTTCACGTTTTATGCAAGTAATATTATCTCTTCATATCAACAAGAATTGTTGGGGCAAACTACCAATCCATTTCAAATCACACCCGAAGTAAAAATGCTTTACAATCCACAAATGATCAGTGCCTTTAACTTTGTGCCGGGTGTTTTGGGAATGATAATGTTATTGATTTGTGCCATGATGACTTCCATTGCCATTGTTCGCGAAAAAGAAATGGGAACAATGGAAATTTTACTGGTTTCACCCATGAAACCTATTTACACGATACTTTCTAAAATTACACCTTATTTTGTTCTTTCATGTGTTAATTTTGCTACTATCATGTTATTGTCGGTTTATGTACTCAGAGTACCAATAGCTGGCAGTTTTATAAGTCTGGTGTTTGTTTCGTTGCTCTACATTTTTGTATCATTGGCACTTGGATTATTGGTTTCAACTTTGACCAACTCACAGCAAGCTGCTATGTTAATTTCGGGGATGGGACTTATGATTCCTGTTATGCTACTATCGGGGATGATTTTCCCTATTGAAAACATGCCAATTCCACTCCAATGGTTTTCAGATATAATTCCGGCAAAATGGTATATATCAGCTGTAAAATCAATTATGATACAAGGGCTCGGCATTACTGCTGTGGTAAAAGAAGTAGTTATTTTAAGCATGATGGCATTAATTTTAGTGACAATTAGTTTGAGTAAATTTAAGGTACGATTAGAATAGAAAGAGAACAACCCCAAACTCCTAAAGGGGAATGAGATTAGTCTATTAAATTTAAACATTGTATATGAAAAAGATAGAAAATATTGATAACTCCGATTCCCATTTACGGGTTAGGGATCATTCTGGTCTTAAATATCTACTTCGAAAAGAGTTTAAACAGCTAATTCGGAACAAATTTCTTCCGAAATTGATTTTTATTTTCCCATTTATGGTTTTAATGGTATTTCCATGGGCTGCCAGTTACGAAATTAAAAATCTGAACATAAGTGTTGTTGACAATGATCACAGTACATATTCGAAACAACTGACACAGAAAATAATTTCATCAAATTACTTCAGACTTACCAATGTTTCGCCAAATTACGGCAAAGCATTGAAAAGTATAGAAGAAAATAAATCTGACCTTATACTCGAAATTCCTACAAATTTTGAAAAAGATATAGTAAACCGGCAAGGAGCAAAAGTGTTGATTTCTTCGAATGCTGTAAACGGCATGAAAGGCGGAATTGGGATGACTTACCTAGTGAGTATAGTGAATGATTTTAATGTAGGTTTGATGCAAAAATTGTTGCCAATAGCAGGAATAAATAACACATTATCAACTATTCAGATTGACACACAATATCGTTTTAATCCACATTTAAATTATCGTGTTTTTATGGTTCCGGCATTGATGGTAATGATACTGACATTATTGTGTGGATTTCTACCGGCAGTTTCCATCGTTTTTGAGAAGGAGTTAGGAACAATGGAGCAGATTAATGTGAGTCCGGTACCAAAATCAATTTTTATTCTGGCTAAATTAATTCCATTCTGGGTAATCGGATTTATAGTGATTACTATCGGATTCCTTATTGCCTGGTCCATCTATGGATTAGTTCCGGCGGGACATTTTTCTACAATTTATTTATTTACAGCTATTTATATTTTAGCTGTTTCAGGACTTGGAATTGTAATCTCAAATTATGCGGCTACACTTCAGCAGGCAATGTTTATAGTTTTTTTCTTTATGCTCGTTTATATTATGATGAGTGGCTTGTATACACCTATTGATAGTATGCCGGAATGGGCAAAATGGATAGCAGCATTCAATCCTTTGAAACATTTTATGGAAGTGATGCGCTCGGTATATTTGAAAGGAAGTAATCCGATGCAAATGACTAAACAATTATTTGCTTTGATTGGATTTGCTGTTTTCTTTAACAGCTGGGCAGTGTTGAGTTATAGAAAGAACCAATAATTAACTATGAATTTATTGTCAATATCCCGAATATTTAAGATAAAACTTATTTGAAATCAATTGATAAAATTTACTGAGCAAACAACAAAATTATATTTTTTTTACACCTATACCCGGATCATTGTTAAGCATAACTTTTCCGTCTACAAGTTTTGCTCCACTGAATACATCATTACTTATCAACAGATTACCATCTAAATCGGCATATTGCATAAGTGGTGACAATTGAGCAGCTGCGGAAATGGCGCACGAAGTTTCGGTCATACAACCAATCATTAATTTCAAATCCCAAGCTTTGGCAACGGTAATCATCTTGTTGGCTTCGTGCAATCCGGTACATTTCATGAGTTTTATATTTATACCGCTAAATACGCCTTTCAGTCGGGGTATATCTTCCAATCGTTGACATGATTCATCTGCAAAAGTAAGAAGTGGACTTTGCTCAGTTAACCACGCCATGTCATCCAAATTATGTTTGGGTAAGGGCTGTTCAATAAATTCAATATTTCTTTCCGAGAGCCACTCAATCATTTTCAAAGCATAATGTTTATCTTTCCATCCCTGATTGGCATCTACCCGTATTGGTTTATCTGTGACCGAACGAACGGTATTGATAATCATCTTATCGGTTATTTCATCTGAACCCAACTTTACTTTTATAACTTTGAATGGCGAGGTTTCCAATGTTTTTTTCGGACTTCATCCTCGGTATCAATACCAATAGTGAAGCTGGTTACAGGTACTTTAGATGCAGAATACCCCCATAATGAATGTAAAGGTTGTCCCATTAATTTACCAATCAAATCATGCAGGGCAATATCAACAGAAGCTTTGGCAGCCGTGTTATTGAAAGCAATATTATCGATATAGCTAAGAATATCTTCAATTTCGAATGGATTGGAATATTGTTTCAAATTTACTTTTTCTAAAAAAGCCATGACCGAAGCTTGTGATTCACCCAAATATGGTGGCATTGCTGCTTCTCCATAACCGGTTATTCCATCGTAAGTAATTTCAGTAAGAACAATTGGCGTTGTGGTTCTTGTATATCCGGAAACAGTGAAAGGATGCTTCAACTGAGCATTAAATGAACGAAATGTAAGCGACATGCGTTTACTTCCGGCAAATTTTACAGATTTATCTTTTTGTGCCAACATAGAAACCGGATTGATAATTGAACCCACAGTTATCAAAGTAGTTGCTTTGAGAAAAGTTCTTCGTGTAAACATAAGTATGAATTTTGTATTTTTTCAATCAGAATTTATAAAAAATCACTGTTGTCCGGTAAAAAGAATTTTGATTAGATTGAAAAAAGAGGAGCCA
>JACDZH010000397.1 GCA_013426815.1 Paludibacter sp. | reverse complement strand
ATTGGCTCCTCTTTTTTCAATCTAATCAAAATTCTTTTACCGGACAACAGTGTTTAATTTGTATGAAAATTCAATTATAACAAAGCTGAAAGTTGAAATCATAAATCACATTATTATTGAGTGTATTTGCTTGTTTCTTCTCGTAATTAAGAAGTACTTTCATCTCATTCAACTCGTGCAAATGCAATACGAAATGCGTTCCCTTTAATTTTGTGGGCAGCAGAATTTTTCGATTCGAGTGCGCTTGCTGATTTAACATATCGAAGTATTCACCATCAATACTATTAATATATTCGGTAAAAATTTTCAGTTCGCTGGCACTAAAGTTGAAATACAGATTACCAAATTCTAAATGATATTTGTTGCAGTTTGTGCAAAATACTAAGTTGCCATTGGGAGTTGAATTGAGTTTAGTCATATCAGATTTGTTTTTGTTTAATTAATTTGCAAAATTACATTCCATTTTGATTATCTGAAATCACTAAAAAATAGGTAATTAAAAGTTCAAAACACATATATTAGGTATAAAACAAAAAGACATTGGCAAAGAAATGCCAATGTCCAAAATTTTAAATTGCTGATATACAGCTACTATTAGCTTGAGTTCTTAGTCTTACAAAAACCTTTGCATCTCAGCCAAAGTCTTTTGTAGGTTTTGTTCCATTTCCAATAATGTATCGATACTTTCGTACTGCAACGATAGTTCGAACAGATACTCGGACAAGGATATTTCACCTTTATCAAGTGATTTTTTCAACAAATCGGCATTGCTGAAAGTATTCATTTTGGTGCGATACCCGGCAACTGTTGCTTGCTTACTAACTGCTTTTGCATGAAGAGATTTCATTTGATTTAAAAATTGCAATTTCGCATCTTTTTCGGTGCTTTGCAATGCCAAAGTATTGGCTATGGCATATTTTAACGTGTTTTTATTTTCCCACAATGGAATAGATAATCCAACGCAAACACCACGAAATTGCTCTCCAACAACCGTTTCACTTATATAACCTGCCTGAATTTTGGGTAAAGCCAATGCTTTGCTGAGGCTCACTTGCTTTCGGCTGATTTCAATTTCTTGTTTCAACCAACTGAGTACAGGATTGCTTTGCTCGGCTTGCGTGTACCATTGCTCAAAATCGGCAGGAATTATTGTTGACTGAAATTCGCTGTCGGTAAAGTCGATAGCCATGCCACCATTTAGCAGGGTTAATTCCGAAAGAAAAGCGACGCGGTCGATTTCGAGCAATTCCATTTTATTGGTCAAATTCAATAGATTCAATTGGGATTTATTGTACTCTAAAATATTAGCATCGCCTGCATCAAATTTTAATTTGTAGGATTTGGCAATACTTTGAGCATGGTTCAAGCGCTTGCCATATTCCAATTTCATGGCATTGGCATAAATCAAATCGATACAAATATTCCTTGTTTGCAACAAAATTTCCTTTTGTTGTTTCCGATATTCAAGTTCGGTTTGCTCGTTTTTACTATCCGAAATCTGATTTTTGAATTTGTAAGCCGTGGGGAAATCGAACGACTGACGAATAGAAAAATCTTTCCGATTACCCATATTCGCAGGGTTGCCCCACAAGTAATTAAATTCAAGTTCGGGGTTTTGCAGGAAAATACCTGTTTTGTTACCTACCTTTTGGGCATCGGCGCTTTTGCGCAAAGCCGAAAGGGTGGTGGTGTTCTTTTCAATTTGAACCAACACATCATCAACATTTTTTTGTGCAATTACATGCGTAATAACCGCTATTAATAAAAAGAATATTTTTATTCGTTTCATACTATATCATTTATTATTTTTCATTGTTGTCCGCTAAAAGCGGTATTTAAAAATTTATTGTTGTTATAAGG
>JACDZH010000052.1 GCA_013426815.1 Paludibacter sp. | reverse complement strand
CTTGCCGTGGCAAATAACGATTGATCCTTTTCTAGGGGTGCTGAGTAGTTACATAGATATTGAAAAAACAATTTTGCACTGGTGAAATTTGATTACAAATATCAAAATAAAGCACCTTAAAATAAAATCAACCGACTTTAAATTTATGTCGGATGAAATTGTAAAAATTCAAAATAAACATAACTGAAAATAAATATAACTATTTGTTATTTAGCTACATAAGTGTTATTTAAGATGTATTTTACTGTTTTTTCAAACTTGCCACAGCATCATCGGCAGTAGCCACTTGTTCTAAAAAATAGCGAAATTCTGTATATGCTTCTTTTGGAAAATCGCCTTTATACAGCTCAAAATGGCGAATGTAGGTAAGTTTATTGCCATTTTTACTAGTAGAAGCCAGGTATTTTCCAAATTTTCCCGAGATTTCCGATTTTTCAGGTAAATCCGTTATTTGATAACTTAATGGCAACTGATAATTCACGGTATCGTTTTCCATATAAGCCCTGCGGATGCTCATATCCGTTTTTCTGTTTCGTACTTTTTCGGGGATGTGTGTTAATTTATTCATAAAGTTTACCGGCAGCAAAGCAATATCGCCCATTTTTCGGATGTAATTTGTAAATGAAAGTTGAATTTGCTCATCAAAACTGGGTGTTTTATTTCTGTTTTCGGTGTATAAAAAATTGTTGAGTGTAAAAGAAGGAAGTTCAATGTTTTGTATTACGATTTTTTTCTTCTCGGCATCATTGGCATAATAAATTGGCAAAATGTCGTCGTAACATAATCCAATGTATTTTGTGTTTGACAGGGCTTCTCCCGAAGTTTCATCAATCATAATTACAGTAACATTTCTGTTGATGCAATTTTCGGAAGCCGGATAAATTCTTGTATGAACTAACCTACTGTTCTCACCATCAACGAGTAATACATCTCTGTCATCAGTAAAGTTGCTATTAAAACCACATGGAAGGCGTTGGCTGGTACACTCCAACCAAACTGTGTCTTTTTCAATTGGGACACAAACAAAAACATGATTAAACTGACTGGAAGGAAAGGATGCATCAGTGTTTTGACTGCCGGCTCCTGCATTTACCAGTGTATAAAATGATTTAATTCCAACCGAAGATAATAATGCCTTGGTATAGTTTGCCAGTGCTTTACAATCGCCGTATGATGTTTTATCAACCGTTTCCGCATCAAATGGTTGCCAGCCACCAATCCCAACCTGAATACTTACATAGCGGGTCTTTTGTTGCATATATTCATATACTTTTTTTACTTTTTCGAAGTCATTTTTACATGGTAAAGTAATTTCCTTCATTTTTGAAATTGTTGCTTCGGGAAGTTTATCTTTTTTTTCCAACAATGAAGTTGCCCAGACACCCAATTCCTTCCAACTTTCAGATGACCCTTTAGTTTCGGCTACTTCAAACTTATTGGGAACAAGCCTGACCATTGGAAAACTTGGCATTTTGTAAGTAGATTTAGGTTCGTGGTTTTTTGCATTCAAATTATTCAAACTCCAGGTATAAACATCTTTGTTATCTTCTACTGTTTTTTCAACTCCTTTGGTTAAGTTATATTCTTTATATCGAAAGGAATATCCCGCAGGAACTCTGACAATAAATATAGAACTTTCGTAAGAAGTATTTTCACTTGAATGTCTCCAATCCGGCAGAAATAAACTTTGCTTCATATCCATTTCATAAGTATACTCTACCGTAAAAGGGAAAGTCATATTTTTAGGATCGAGAAATTTAATTCTATTTTCATCATATAAAGAGTATCCACTGATATAACTATTATCAATTACATCATCACCACCCAAAGTTTTAATACGTTCGCCTAGCTCATTGTAAACTTTTCCATTAATACCTGAGATTTTATTCATGGGGCTCGATAATTCCCTAAAATAAATATTCTTCTCGCCATTTTTGTTCAGAATAGTACGCACTTCGGTAACTTTTAACACCACCGATTTTTCAGATTTTATTTCTACTTCCTCCTGAAAAAGACGAATCACTGTATGTGCATTTTCTTTCAAAGTGGCAGGAATAGAACTTACGGGGTATTTTAACTCTTTAGCTGATAATATGCAGCAGAAAGAGACTAGAATGAAAAATGAAAAAATTCTTCTTAACATGGCTTTATATTTTCTTAATAATCAACATTTCAGATTGTTTTTTGACTATTTCATCGTAAAAAATCTTCAAATCCAAATATTCACCCTGATAAAATACTGCTTTATTAATATTTTGTTTGAAAAGCACTTGTATAATATTTTCATTTATAGAATATTGCATTTGAAAACTGGCTACCTTTTCAGGTAAAGCCATTTTTAAGTTTTTAGGCAATTGTTCTACCATAAAACCTTCGGGTAACTCTAATCGGAATAATTGAGTTTTTTCAATAGGTGTAATGAAATCAACCGGATATAACCTTTGTTCGGCTTTGAAAGGATTTTGTAACAATCGGTTAAACTGAATAGGGCTTATAAACAATTGATTATTCGTTTTAGTAACTTTGTTCTTTAAAACTATAGTGAAATCTTCTTTTATCGGTTTTTGAATACTATCAAAATCTGTCATTGTGTAATTTTCTATCGATAAACCTAAATATTTACTTTCAACAGATTTTAAATATTCATCCTGATTGTTAAAAGTTTTATAATGATTGCGTAAATCTAAAGCAGCATAATCGTAACTCGAAAAAGCCCAATTGCCTTTCAACACACCGTCTGGACTTAATTTTAGGTTTAAAAGGGAAACCGTTTTGTCTTTTTTTATTGCATTCAGATCGACCCATTCAAAACTATCTTTTTTTACCAATAAACCCCGTCCGTTAATGGCGCGTTCGGGTAAAATTCCAACTGGTAAATAATCTTCAGTAGCATCCAGTATGTAGGTTTTTTCGCCAATTTTTGCCTGTATAACCACATAATTCAATTTATCGAAACTTACAGAGAAAGCTGGTAAAACGCCATTTCCGCGGGTACTCAGAAGAACGGGATTGGCTTCAATATCTAACTTTCTGAGCAACAAAATTAACGTCAAATTAATTTCAGCTACATTTCCAATTTTTTTATTATATGCAAAACCCAATCCACTATCCGATACCCAAATTGATTCTTTTTTATTCCATTTAAATTTTTTAATTATTTCAAAAGCTCTTGTTAGTTGGTCTTCGGGTGTGATGGCAATAGATCTTATCTCTTTTTCAATACTTTTTAGAAAGAATGAAGTTGAAGATAATACCATTCCAAAATTTGGTTCAGAACGTAAGGTTTCAGTTACTGCATCCCAAGTAGTTGCATACTCCTTGTAAAATGATCCGGGAATGCTAATGGAAGAAATTTCGATATCGAAACGTGAGAGATAATTTTGATAATTATTGATATATGGTTCTGATTTAAATGCGGGAACGTCTTTTGATACCCATCTGTCGGAAGATGAAATTGACAATGGAATAAAACCAATCCAGTTTTTTCGAAATGAAAAATAAGAACTTTGTTCAAGTATCAATTCGCTCCATCGTACAGGAATTGTTTCCTGAAAATTCCAGGATGTTGGAAGTCCGGTATAATAAAACTCAACATCCAGCACAGAACCAACTTTTACATTGGGAAACGCAACACGAGCCCTATATTGATTTTTAGTAACACGTTCGATAAAAATGGATTCTTTGTTTAATTTAGAAACCACCGCCACGCCATTTTCTAAGTTAACACATTGCCCTTTAACAATAGCTTTTTCGGCTGCAGGAACAAAAAAATTACCCCGTGCTTTTCCTTCTTCTTTTAATATTTTAATACGCATTTGATGTACAAACTGCATTTGCAGTGCATCAAAATAACCACAATTACATAAAACAATTGCAGTAGCACTTGAATCAGCAGCATATACTTTCATTTCAAGGTCTGCTTTGTCTACTTTTCCATATTTCATTGGTGCCTTTTGAGCCCAAGTGGAGCAAATATAAATACTAAAACATAGGATAGGGATTAGTTTCTTTGTCATAATTCATTTTTTTTTGCTAATTATCTATTAAGTTGCTAACTATCTGCATTTAATGTGAATTTTAGTAACATACAGTTAGTAATTTAAAAAGATTTATTTTGTACAAAAATAATAAAAAATTCTTATCTGTTAATACTTTGTGTGTTTTTTTAAGAATTTATCAACAAAGAACTATCCCCATAACTCAAAAACCTGAAATTATTTGCCAATGCATAGTTGTAAATATCAGTCCAATTGCCATTTACGAATGCCGAAACAAGTAGCAATAATGTGCTTTTGGGCTGATGAAAATTGGTAATCATACCATCGACAACATGAAATTTGTATCCGGGTTTAATCATTATCTGTGTTTCAGCATGAAGTGTTGTTAGATGGTTGGCATCCAGATAATCTAACAAACTTTGCAAAGCATCGTAAGTCGAAATCTCTTCATTCTTTTCATAAGGTTTCCATTGAGATACGTGAAAAAAACCCTTTAAGTCCCCCTTGGTGGGATTTAGGAGGCTTAGATAATACAAACTTTCCAACGTTCTTACCGAAGTAGTTCCCACTGCTATGATATTACCGAGATTCTTTTGCAGGTTTTCTATTGTATTGCGGTGTACTGAAATAACTTCGGTATGCATGTGATGTTCATTTACAGTTGGCGTTTTTACCGGTTGAAAAGTTCCTGCACCAACGTGTAAAGTCAATTCTTCAATTTTTATTCCTTTGGTTTTCAGACTTTCAAAAACTTCCGGTGTAAAGTGCAATCCGGCAGTTGGTGCTGCCACTGAACCTTTAATTTTGGAATATACGGTTTGATAAGTAATCAAGTCGCTCTCTTCGGTTTTACGATGCAAGTAAGGTGGAATAGGCAATTCGCCGGCTTTTTCCAGAATATCGGCAAAATGAATATCAGCATTGTCCCAAGTGAAATGTACGCTGTGTGTGTTGCCTTCTGTTTCGAGCAATTCAGCCTTGAAAGTGCAACTTTTCCCATCAATATCTATTGTTTTACACAACCATCCTTCTTTCCACTTTTTCAGGTTTCCAACCATACATTTCCATGTACACGATGAAGTTGCTCCCAACGATAAAGAATATTCTTTGGGTGTAAGTGGCTCTAGGCAAAATACTTCGATGCGAGCACCGGTATTCTTTTTGAAAACCAGTCGGGCTTGAATAACACGGGTATTATTACATACCAACAAAGCATTTTTGGGTAGAAAATCAACAATGTTAGAAAACTGACTTTCAATGATGATTTCATTTTTATAAATCAGGAGTTTTGATGCATCGCGTTTTACTAAAGGATATTTGGCTATACGTTCGTCGGGCAACAAATAATCGTATTCGTCAATATAAATGGGTTGGCTTTTTTGATAGTTATTCACTGAAAAATTGAATTAATTAAGATAGACAAAAGTAGTAAAAAATTGCATTCAATTAGTTTTTTAAAGTAGAAGCTCAAATCTTTATAAAATCTTTATACCAAGCAAAAACATTTTTATATCAGATTTATAAAATATGTCGGAACTTTGCAACGATAATTTCAAGAGACAATTGATAATACAATCTCGCGTGATTTTATTCTGAATAACAACCCAAAAATTAAAATTACAGCTAATTTTTTAACAATTAAGATTATTAATTTTAAGGCTATGGAAAAGCTACTTGAAGACTTGATTTTTCGTTTAGAAAATGAAAAAACACAAAGCTTTAGAATGATAGAAGATTTATCATTTGACGATAAATCATTAGAATGCATTTATACCGGAAAAATATTTGCATTTGATTTTTGCATAGATGCTTTAAAACATCTGCTTGCATATCAAAATGAAAATGCGGCAAAACATCAAAGAAATTAAAATCAAATTTAATAACAATAGATTTAACTATTTATAGATACAAATTCACATTAAAAATTAAAATTATTATGATGACTATTGCATTAATACTGGCGATACTACTGCTGGTTTATCTTTTTTATTCTTTATTTAATCCCGATAAATTTTAAAGAATTATGAACTACTTCGATTATTTACAGATATTTGTGTATCTGCTGCTATTAGTGGCTTTAACGCCATTTATTGGAAATTATATGTTTAAAGTTTTCGACAACAAACCTTTTAAAACAAAAGGGGTATTCTCGTGGCTCGAAAATGGAATTTACAAGCTTATTGGTGTAAAATCCGATAGTCAAATGGACTGGAAACAATACGTTTTTGCGCTATTAAGTTTCAATTTGATTGGGTTTTTGTTTGTTTTTGCAATTCAGTTGATACAAAAACAATTGCCACTTAACCCACAGCAACTCGAAAACGTAAGTTGGACTTCGGCGTTTAATACAGCTGTAAGTTTTATGACCAACACTAATTGGCAAGGTTATGCAGGTGAAACTACCATGAGTTATTTTACACAACTCATTGGATTAACTGTTCAGAACTTCATAAGTGCAGCTACCGGATTTGGTGTGGCATTGGTGCTGATTCGTGGTATTCGTAACAAATTAAGTTCGAATCTTGGAAACTTTTACGTGGATATTACGCGTTCGGTGGTTTATATTTTGCTGCCATTGAGTATTTTACTTTCAGTTGTGCTGATTGGGCAGGGTGTAGTTCAGAATGTAAGCGAATATAAAACAGTTACTACTGTTGAAAACGTGCAGCAAGTTATTCCACAAGGTCCGGCAGCATCACAAATAGCTATCAAACAACTTGGTACAAATGGTGGTGGCTTTTTTAATACCAATAGTGCACATCCCTACGAAAATCCTACACCTTTAAGTAATTTTTTGGAAATGCTTGCAATTTTGCTTTTGCCTTCAGCATTTGTTTATTGCTATGGAAAAATGGTAAATTCGGTCAAGCAAGGTTGGTACATTTATCTTACTATGTTTATACTTTTTGTGGTTGGACTGGGAGTTTCGCTTTATTCCGAATATCATTTTGCATCGGGTATTTTTGAAGGTAAGGAATTGCGGTTTGGAACAATAAACAGTATTATTTGGGAAAATGCCACCACGGCTGCTTCCAATGGATCGGTAAATGCCATGCACAGCAGTTTATCACCAATATCAGGTCTTATTGCACTATTTAATATGATGTTGGGCGAGATCATTTTTGGTGGCGTTGGAGCTGGATTTTACGGAATGCTTATTTTTGTAATACTCACTGTTTTTATAGCTGGCTTGATGGTGGGACGGACTCCCGAATTTCTTGGAAAAAAAATTGAGGCATTCGAAGTAAAAATGGCAATTTTGGGCATTATTGCTCCAAGTTTTATCATTTTGGTGTTTACAGCTATTGCATGTACAACTGATGTAGGATTGAGTAGTTTGTTAAGTAAAGGTCCGCATGGGTTTTCTGAAATGCTGTATGCTTTTACCTCAGCTGCTGCAAATAACGGAAGTGCATTTGCAGGATTGAACGCTAATACCAATTTTTATAATTTGATGATTGGTGTAGGAATGCTTGTTGGACGGTTTGGGGTTATCATTCCTGTATTAGCTATCGCAGGAAGTTTATCACAAAAAAAAGTGATTCCGGTTTCGTCGGGAACTTTCCGAACTGATAATTTTACTTTTGTTGGTCTATTGATTGCTGTAATTATTATTGTTGGTTCGCTAACATTTTTTCCTGCATTATCATTGGCACCAGTAGTTGAACATATATTAATGATATCTGGCAAAACATTTTAATTGAGTACATTATGATACGAAATAGAAATTCAAGTTTTTTTGAAAATGCACTTTTAATGGAAGCTTTTAAAAGCTCATTTGTAAAATTAGATCCCCGTATCCAACTTAAAAATCCGGTTATGTTTGTGGTTTTTGTTGGTGCAATATTTTCAACAATTTTATTGATAACCAATTTTAGCGGTTTTAACCTTCAAATTGTTATTTGGTTGTTTTTCACCTCTTTGTTTGCTAACTTTGCCGAAGCAATTGCCGAAGGAAGAGGAAAAGCACAGGCTGATTCGTTACGCAAATTGAAAACAACTGTTATTGCTCGCAAAATGATTGGAACATCAGAAACGTCAGTTATTGCAAGTGAATTAAAAAAAGGCGACATTGTAGTTTGTGAAGCCAATGATATTATCCCCATTGATGGCGAAATTATTGAAGGAATTGCTACGGTAGATGAATCGGTTATTACCGGTGAATCGGCTCCTGTAATTCGTGAAAGTGGTGGCGACCGCTCTGCTGTAACCGGCGGAACTATGGTATTGAGCGATAGAATCCTGATTAAAGTTACTTGCGAACCTGGCGATTCATTTATCGACCGAATGATTGCTTTGGTAGAAGGTGCAAAACGCCAGAAAACACCTAATGAAATTGCATTAACTATTTTATTATCAGGACTTACAATCATTTTTGTATTGGCAACAGTAACACTTTATCCTTACTATTCGTATAGTATAAGTCAATCGGCTACAAAAGTGAGTTTAACATTGCCAATACTTATCTCATTGTTGGTTTGTTTAATTCCTACAACTATTGGTGGTTTATTGAGTGCCATTGGTATCAGTGGAATGGACAGATTGTTGGCACGAAATGTGATTGCAAAAAGCGGTCGTTCTGTCGAAGCAGCCGGAGATATTGATGTATTATTGCTCGATAAAACAGGAACAATAACATTTGGAAATCGGATGGCTACTGAAATTATTGCTGCAAATGGAGTAGCCGAACTATATCTGGCAGAAATTACCCAAATGTCATCATTGTCAGACGATACACCCGAAGGTCGTTCAATTGTAGCATTGGTAAAAGATAAATATAACCTTCGTGGTCGCGATTTGTCAGGTTTTCATATCGAATCAGTTCCGTTCACGGCACAAACCCGTATGAGTGGTATTGACATTAGGGAGAAAGATGGTAATGTACTGAAATCGATACGAAAAGGTGCTGCCGATTCAGTTAAAAAATATGTGGAAGCCGGTGGAAATGCTTATCCTGATGAAATTGAACAGGCAGTTTTTAGAATTTCTAACGAGGGATCAACGCCACTTGTTGTAACTGAAAATGAAAAGGTGTTAGGTGTAATCAGATTGAAAGATGTGGTAAAAGGTGGAATAAAAGAGCGTTTTGCTCAATTACGTAAAATGGGCATTAAAACGGTGATGGTAACGGGCGACAATCCGTTAACTGCTGCTTCCATTGCTGCCGAAGCTGGTGTAGATGATTTTATTGCCGAAGCAAAACCCGAAGATAAATTACAACTAATTCGAAATGAACAGGCTGATGGTAAGCTGGTGGCAATGATTGGCGATGGCACCAATGATGCGCCGGCACTGGCTCAAGCAAATGTGGGTGTGGCAATGAACACCGGCACTCAGGCTGCTCGCGAAGCCGGAAATATGGTGGATTTGGATAGCAACCCAACCAAACTAATTGAAATTGTGGAAATAGGGAAACAACTATTAATGACCCGTGGTGCATTAACCACATTTAGCATTGCCAATGATGTAGCCAAATACTTTGCTATTATTCCCGCAATATTTGCAGGTTTATATGGATTTGGTGGAATGAATGGACCATTATCGAAACTAAATATCATGCAATTACAAAGCCCGGAAAGTGCTGTATTAAGTTCTATCATTTTCAATGCATTGATTATTATTGCATTAATACCATTGGCTTTGAAAGGAATTTCTTATAAACCATCTGGTGCGACTCAGATTTTGAGAAGAAATATTCTAATTTATGGGGTTGGCGGACTGATAATTCCTTTTGCGGGAATTAAAGCGATAGACTTAATAATAAATTTACTACATTTGGTTTAATTTTGAAAACAATGAAAACAATATTAATATCTTTAAAAATATTTTTGGTAATGACCATATTAACAGGAGTGATTTATCCGCTACTAATTACCATCATTGGTCAAACCGCTTTTACCAGTCGTGCTAACGGAAGTATGATAGTTGTAAATAATATAACAGTAGGAAGTGAGCTGATAGGACAAAAGTTCATAGGAAGTCAGTATTTTAGTGGTAGACCTTCATCCATAGATTATAATCCCTTGCCTTCGTGTGGTAGTAATTTATCTATAACGAGTGAGGATTTAAAATTGAAAGTTAAACGTAACATCGCAGTATTCGACTCTATCAATCAAATTCCAGTTTCACAATCAATACCATACGAAATGTTATATGCTTCGGGTAGTGGAGTTGATCCTCATATTTCGGTTATGGCGGCACTTTTGCAAATTAATAGAATATGTAAAACCCGCAAGTTATCCAACTCAGATATGTTGCAAATTGAAAACTTAATTTCACAATCCACTGAAAGTAGGCAATTAGGTTTCTTGGGTGAGGAACGTGTAAATGTATTGAAACTAAATATCGAATTGGATAAAAAATTTAAAAGTCCTCTAATCCCCAACGGGGAAATAAGAAATTGATAAGAAGGAATTCAATATATTGCAAAATAATGATAATTTATGATTGAAGAACTACGACCCAATCCTGATGCACTTCTCAGAAAGATATCGAAGGAAGAATCTTCAAAGCACCGCGGAAAATTTAAAATTTTCTTTGGAATGTGTGCCGGTGTGGGTAAAACATACACCATGCTCGAAGCTGCTCATGCTGCAAAAAAGGATGGTAAAGATGTAGTTGTTGGTTATGTTGAAACACATAAACGCGTAGAAACAGAACGTCTTACACAGGATTTGGAAATTATCCCCCGAAAAAAAATTGACTATCGGGGAACTGAATTTGAAGAAATGGATATTGATGCCATACTCCTACGCAAGCCTCAAATAGTGCTTGTTGATGAACTTGCGCACTCCAATATAACTGGAAGTCGACATTTGAAACGTTATCAGGATGTGAAAGAATTACTTGAAAATGGTATTGATGTTTACACCACAATTAATGTTCAACATGTTGAAAGCAGGTCGGTTACAGTGAATGAGATAACCGGAGTTGCCATAAATGAAAAAGTGCCCGATTCTGTTTTTGATTTGGCAACTGATATAGAACTGGTGGATATTTCGCCCGATGATTTGCTTAAGCGACTTACTGAAGGGAAAGTATATATTCCTACCAAAACGACCCAGGCAACTCAGAATTTTTTCAGAAAAGGAAATTTACATGCCTTGCGTGAATTGGCTTTAAGGATTACTGCCGAAAAAGTTGACTCTGAATTGATTAATTATAAGCGCGATAAAAATATTGGCGAAGTTTGGAAAACCACCGAAAAGCTATTGGTGGCAGTAGGTCCAGGACCATATTCAGCAAAATTGATTCAATGGACACGCCGAATGGCTTATAATTTAGGTGCTCAGTGGTTTGCAGTTACTGTTGAAACCGGAATTCAGCTCTCCGAAAATGACAAATTAAACTTGAACAAAAACATTCAATTAGCCGAACGGTTAGGAGCAACTGTTACAAATATTATTAATGCAGATGTTGTAGAAGGCATATTGCAAGTGGCGCACGAAAACAATGTAAATCAGATTATTATTGGTAGATCACTAAATACCAACTGGTTTCATACTTTGTTGAGTAAAAATATTTCTAACAGAATTTTAAATGAAAGTGGTAATATTGATGTATATGTTATAAAGGCTGACAAATCTGTAAACACTGACAAAAAGCAAAAATTTCAATTCAGGTTAATCACTTCAAAACTCAATGATTATCTGATTGCATTTGGTGTGGTAGCAATTATTACATTAATTTGTTTTCCGTTTACCCAATTTGTAGGTTATCAAACAATTGGATTAATCTATTTATTAACTATCACTATTCTATCATTATTTTTGGGGCGTAGTGCAGTGGTATTTACAGCTGTTTTAAATTCAATAGCTTGGAATTTTTTCTTTATTCCGCCACTTTTTACTTTTCACATAAATAAAATAGAAGATATTATTACATTATCTGCGAATTTTATTATTGCCATGGTTGTGAGCATTTTAATTACACGCATAAAAAAAATTCACAGGGTTCTTACCATTAATCAACGACACAGTGTTATTATAAATTCATTGCTCGAAAACCTGAATAAAGCAACCTCAATAAAAGAAGTGGTGGCAATTGCACGGCAGGAATTACAGCATAACTTTAATGCCGATGCTATTTTCTATTTAAAAGAAAAACAAGGCAAGGGATTAGCTAAAAGAGTCTTTGGTAATTCAGAATACCATTTAATGAAGGATTATGCCGTAGCAGTTTGGGCTTTTAATAGTAATAAAGCTGCCGGAAAATATACCGACACATTAAACGATTCGAGCCTGCAACTAATTCCATTGACAACAATTTATGGGGTTTGGGGTGTAATTGGTGTCCGTTTTTTAGACAATAAAGCACCTTCGTACGACATTAAGAGATTATTAAAAATTATCTACGAACAAGTAGCTTTATCAATAGAACGAGAAATAAATAATGATAAACGTGTGGAATCCGCACAAAATTACTAAATTTGAACTGTTTTATGGCGGTTAGAATATTTATTAATAAGTTGGATTTATGAATTTCAAGTATTTCAATCAGAATTCCAAAAATCAGTTTCTTATCAGTATAATTGTAACAATTTTTGTTTCAATAATTTGTTATTCCCTTTCCAACCTGATTGGTTATAGGAGTGTCGCATTAATTTTATTAGCTACAGTTTCTCTCCTATCAATATTTTTGACACTTTACCCAGTTTTAACTGCCGCAACAATGAGTGCATTAATCTGGGATTATTTTTTTATTCCCCCTCATTTCACTCTTCAAGTAAGTAATTCAGAAGATGTACTAATGTTGATGATGTACTTCGTTATAGCACTGATTAATGGTGTTTTAACTTCAAAAATCAGAGGCATGGAGAAATTGGAACTGCAAAAAGAAGAGCGACAAAATACGATTAAGCTTTACAAAACACTTTTCGATTCGCTTTCGCACGAGTTACGAACGCCAATAGCAACTATTGTGGGTGCAACAGACAATTTATTACAAAAAGACTCAAATGTTTCTGAAAGTGATAAAGTAAAACTTTTAGAACAAATATCAATTGCATCATTTCGTTTGAACCGTTTGATTGATAATTTGTTGAATATGCAACGACTTGAATCCGGGATGTTAAAAATAAAGCCTAATTGGTGCGAAATCAACGAACTGATAAATTCAGTAGTAAACCGATTAAGCGATGAACTCTCAACACACAATCTGCAAATTAGGATGCAAGACGAATTTCCAATCATTAAGCTCGATTTTGGTTTAATAGAACAAGTAATTTTTAATTTATTACACAACGAAGTTTTATATACACCAAATGGTTCTACAATCAGCATATTTTGTAATATTACCAATAACAATCTGACTATCTGCATTTCGGATAATGGAAAAGGATTTTCGGACGAAGAACTTAAAATGTTATTCACGAAATTTTATCGTTCGGCGGCAAAAACAACCGGCGGAACAGGGCTTGGTTTGTCTATTGTAAAAGGTTTTGTGGAGGCACATGGCGGAAATGTAAAAGTTGAAAACAATCAGCCTCATGGTGCAAAATTTACATTAGAAATTCCTGTCGAAGTTTTGCAATTGGAAGATTATAAGATTTTTTCTAATATTGAATTACATCAATAATTTGGTAATATATGGAATCAAAAATGAATATATTGATAATTGATGATGAAGTTCAAATACGTAAGTTGCTTGAAATCACATTGAATAGTAATGATTATCACACACATTCAGCATCCACTGCACGCGAAGGTATTACTATGGCTGTGGTTCATCCGCCCGATTTGATTGTGCTGGATTTGGGTTTGCCCGATGAAGATGGGCAAGTGGTTTTATGCAAATTACGTGAATGGTTTTTGGGCGCTATTATTATATTATCTGTTCGAAGTTCGGAAGAAGATATTGTTAAAGCATTGGACAACGGAGCTAATGATTATCTCACTAAACCTTTTCGTACGGGTGAATTACTTGCACGAATACGGACTTCATTACGTCAAACTCAAAATGCGACTCTTATTCAAAAACTTGAATTTGAAAATCTGGCTATCGATCTGACTTCAAGAATAGTAACACTCGAAAATGAACCAATAAAACTTACTGCCACAGAATACTCATTGTTGACATTATTAGCCAAAAACGATGGGAAAGTATTGACCCACTCATATATTTTAAAAAATATATGGGGACCAGGTTATACACTTCAATCACAATATCTACGAGTTTTTGTAGGTCAATTGCGCAAAAAAATTGAACCAAATTCAAATAATCCAAAATTTATCATTACTGAATCCGGCATTGGTTATCGTTTCTGTACTAAAATGGAGTAATAGATGAATTTGTTTTATCTTTGTAATTCTATTTTGAATTTTGCAAACAAAACAAGTTTAATAAAAATGATAAAAAAAGGTGATAATGTGCGTTTTCTGAACGCAGTGGGCGGAGGAATAGTAACCCGTGTGGATGAAACAAAAAAAATGGTTTATGTTGAAGATGTTGATGGTTTTGAAGTACCCATGTTCGAACGGGAATGTGTGCTGATAGTTGCCATTAATAAAGATACCAATTTCCCAGTAAAAGATTTTAGTTCAAAAGCTAAATCATTCATTGAACCAACAATTGAACTTCTCCCCTCCCCTCAAGGAGAGGGGTTGGGGGTGAGGTCAGAACCAATTATAGAAACTCCCGAAAGTGAAAAACTAACTGCATTATTGGCTTTCTTTCCATTGGATATCAAACAAATGCAAACAACTTCGTATGAGTGTTATTTGGTAAATGACAGCAATTATTATTTGAATTACAATATTATAAACTGCGAAAATGAAAGTTGGAAAAGTATTGCCAACGGACTTATAGAACCTAATACACAGGAATTATTGGCTGAAATCAGCAAAGAACAATTAAGTGCATGGGAACGGTTGCGCATTCAGTTATTGTCATTTAAAAAGGAGAAAAGCTACACGCCACAATCGTTGGTGGATGTTAACCTGAGAATTAATGCAGTAAAATTCTACAAATTACACAGTTTTACTACCAACGATTATTTCGACGAACCGGCTATGCTGTTGGATATTACTTCCGAAATAGAAAAAGAAGCAGAAAATCAGAAAATGGCTGACATTTCGCCCGAAGAAATTAAAAAAGCTATGTTTTCAAAAGAAGATACCGACAGACCACGCATTGTAAAACGGCCACAAGTATCCGAAACTATTGAGATTGATTTGCATATCAACAAATTACTGGACTCAACATCCGGAATGAGTAATGGCGAAATATTGCAATGTCAATTGGATAAATTTCATGTAGTGATTGACGAAAATAAAAACCGCAAAGGACAAAAGATTGTTTTTATACACGGTAAGGGTGAAGGCGTTTTGCGCACAGAAATTGAAAAACTACTGAAAAGCCGTTTCAAAACTTATTATTCTCAGGATGCTTCGTTCAGGGAATATGGTTTTGGTGCAACAATGGTAACTATAAAATAAAACACCAAGATTCCAATAATGAACTAATATAAAAAAGATATTAAGCACACAAAATAAACGGAAGTTACGGAAGAAATGTGAATTTCAAAATAAAATGATTTTCAATGCGCTTATATACAGTAAAATAGATGACCTTTTGAATTTACTTAGTGTTTTCTTCCTGTTAATTCCGCGTAAAATGTATGCTGATTTTAACTCAACTATTTAATTTTTTGGTTCAGTAGGTTCAGTCAAAAATAGTATCATCCTTTCCACCGCCAGCTTGCATACCAAACAAAATTCGGGTGATTTGTTGGTGTGCATTCGGCAATCGTAATATGGACGGAACACGCCTTTGGTAAGATAACCACCACCCTCGAAAACGCCGATCTTGGTTTTATTTTCGTCATTAATCGGCGTTGGAATTTGTAATCCTTCAGGTAATTGGCTTTTCCATTTTTTATCGAACTGAACCAATGTCGAAATATTCGGTTCCCATGGTTCTACTTTGAGGTTGTACATTCCATCTAATACATCGGCATTTTCTCTGAAATATTCATCAGCCAATCCTGCAAACGAATGTCCGAATTCATGAATTGTAACCTGGTTCGACAGAATATTGTCTGCAGCAGTAAGTGCATAGAAATTGAAAATTCCGCCACCACCATAAGTTTTTGTATTTGCCAGAATATAGATGGCGTCGTAAGGCACAAGCGCTGCTAAATCACGAACTTTAAAAATATTTTGTGTGGTGAGATAGCGTTTTTCGTAAAAAGTAAAGAAATTCGAACCAACGGCAGTATTTTTCCAGTTTCCATCTTGAGGCTTAGAAATTCCGGAATCGACAGATGAAGCTGCAATAGCATAGATATTTATAAGCGATTTGTATTTTGTAAATGGCTCGTGGGTCAATAAATTTTCGGACAAACGCTGCGCATCACGATAGAATTTTTTGATGTCTTTTGAGGTGTAACCTTCAGCTATTACGGCTATATCGATTGCTTTTTCGGAGATTTCTGTTTTTGTAATATTTTTTATAGGAAATGACTGAGGTAACTTACGTTGAATCAATTTATCGACAGGTGTTAAATTATATCGAAATAATTCTTGCCAATTGTCCAAATTCAATCGTTTCTCAATAACCAACGTTACAGACTTTTTAGGAAATGGAAACTGAATGCTTTGTTCGAAACTTTTTGAAGATTTCAATGCTTCTGGTGTAGATTGCCATTCGTGGTAAAGTGTGCTAAAGCCATCTATATAAACCAACTTCATGCTCGTACTGTCCAATATGCGAAACCGAAAATCGCCAAGATTCAAGTCTTTTGTCAATTGATGCCTACGTCCACCCCAAAAAGGTTCTTGTAATACTTTATCCAAATAAACATCCGTTTGCCGTGCATTGCCGCACAAATGAAAGTCGACACGACAGGCTTTATCGTAAAAAAAGTCATTGAATTGTTGTCCAAAAAGAGCAATACTGCTTATCAAAAAGAGGAAAAGGATGAAAGTAAGTTTTCGCATGGGATGGATTATATAATTAAAACGCAAATTAAATCAAAATACTCCAACTAACGCCCTTTTTTGAAAACTATTTATATCTACATCACGCAGATTTTTTTCCTCTTTTTGATGGCAGCATTATTTTCCTGATAACAAAACATTTAAATTTTTCTATATCAACACTTTGTATGAAAAATCCTTCGGCTTTTGTTTGCCGAAGTATTTTCTCTTAATTATATGGATTCCAGATTTTTACTTTGTAAGTCTTTTACAAATGCACCTAAAAAGTTAACTAAAAGAGTTTTTTCTTTGCTGTCTATCCAATTATCGGTTGCTTGTGTATTGATAGAACCATAGCTTTCGTTCGTATTATTGATTTCACTTGTTTGCCACTCGTTCAATAAGTTATTCCTTTTTTCGGTATAAGTTCCATTTTTACCTATTACGATTCTTTTCGATTCAATTTTTGGAAAACCTTCTTTACTTACCGAAAGAATATATTCACCAGGTTTTACATTTTCGATGGTAAACACACCATTTTCGTCACAAACATTGTCACCTATTATTTCCATTGTTTCAGAATCTTGCAAAGTGGCAGTGGCATAATTTACGGGTTGTTTTTCGGTATTCAGAATTCTTCCTTTAACAACATAAGACGATTGGGCAAATAATTGGTTTGTTAATAATACTAAGCCCACAAAAAGCATAACTCGATTGATTTGAAATTTTTTAGTTGTTTTCATAATGTTGAATTTTTAAAACGTTTATTTTTTTAGTTTGTTATTTTATTTGTTATATTATTTGTTATATTATTTGTTATATTAATACTGACTTGATTTTATAAAATATATTACATCAATTATCTTTGTTTTTTTAATTAAGTAATATGTAATAATTATTGATAAGTTTTATGTAATTAATGTCCAGCTAAACAGTCTTATAACGCATAACTAAATACTTTTTACTACTTAGACGAATTGAGTATTTCATTTGGATTTAATTGATTTATTTTCTTTTGTTAAATTTGTATCTGTTTATTAAGAGTTTTCTATTTTCATTATATTTTGTATTTTTGTATTGGTGAACTAGTGTAATAGTACACCGCAAAAGTATTGCGGTTTTTTGAATTACAAAATATTTTTGTGTTAAATAAACTTAAATCCTTAAAATATTTTTATTGTGGCATAACTTGGCTTGATTAAATATCAGATATTGAGTACTATATGATTTAGTGGAAACAGTTCGAAAATAATTTAAAAATATAAGAATTAACAAAAAAAAGAATTGGACGAATATATATTATGAGTAATTATTTACTTCTCACTCAAAGAATCTTTAATTTTGAACAAAGTATTGAGACAATTTCTACTTTCAATTGATGAAGTTGTGTGGTCAATGCAAAAAAAAAACAGTAACTTTGTTTCGTCAATAAAAACTGAAGATTATCATGCCTTTTCAGAATAAGAATTCCTTTACTTTCCAAATCTTTGGTTTGTTTTTTTTACTTTCAATACTCTTGATTTCGTGCAAAAGAACAATTACCGAAGAACCAAACAAAACTGCTGCATATATCTCCGAAGTTTTTGAATATGTATATGCGCCTGGTCAACACGCCAAACTAGCGAAAACAACTGATGCATCAAATTTTGTAGGTGAACCTGTCAATAATAAGGGTTGGTTGTATTTAGGTGGATTTGGTGGTTATGTGATTGCAGGTTTTAATCACAACGTGACAAATGGTAACGGAGTAGATTTTGAAGTCTACGCTTTGAGCGGAGCTTCGCCCGAACCTGCTGTGGTGTATGTAATGAGTGATATAAATGGCGATGGAGAACCAAATGAAATTTGGTATGAGCTAAAAGGAAATCAGTTCGGAAATTCCAAACGAAATTATTGGGTACGGTATTACAAAGCAAGTTCTGATTCAGCAAATATACGATGGAAAGATTCAGAAAATAATCATGGAGAATTAAAAGCATATTTGAGAGCATCAGCCTATTGGTGGTGGCTTTCGACTGCTACTGATAGCATTACTTTTACCGGAACACGCTTACCTGATGCTTATGATAATCTTTCTACTGCCGATACTCCATATTGGTCAATTCCTACCGACCGTTTTACCTGGGGCTATGCCGAAAACAGAGATGGAACTGATTTTGATTCAAGCATTGGAGCCAATAAATTGGATATTTCAAATGCCGTTGATGAGCAGGGAAATGCAGTGAACCTGGCAAGTATTCGTTTTATAAAAGTGCAATCATCAGTTTTTCAGCAAGCCGGCTGGCTCAACGAAGTTTCTTCCGAAATAAGAGGGGCGAAGGATTTGAGACAGTAAAAATTATTCAATCTCAATTCCATATTTATCCAATGACCTTTCCACTTCTGCTAAATGGTGTTGTTGTACTAATTAGCATTTTCGAAAAACATGTTGGAATAACTATTAGATCATTACTTGTACTATTGGTTTATATTCCATATATTTGCAGTAAATTATTAAGCTACAACAAAATACTTACAGAAATTAGTAATTATAATAACATTTCAATAAAAAATGTGTTGAAACAAACTATTAACCTGAGTTCGGGATAAGAATTTTAAAATTCAATTGATAATTGAGGTG
>JACDZH010000051.1 GCA_013426815.1 Paludibacter sp. | reverse complement strand
TTTAATGTTTCTGGATTTTTTATTTCTGAAAGTCGGCTTTTACCGAATGCTTACCATTCAGATTCCACCTCACGATGGACAATCTTGCCTTGAACTAATAGTTGGCAACTAATAGCCCAATAACTGACTTAACCGTAAATATACTCGCCATGTTCGGCGCACGACCAAAATGAGGAACAAGCCTAAGCTTATTCCTCTTGATTGAATGCAAAAAGTATTTTTGTGATTTTGAATTATTCTGGTGAGGGAGTTTCTACGGTTGCAGTAGGTGCTTCTTTTTCAACAACAGGAGTTACTTCTTTAGCTGCAGTAGTGGACACAGCTCCATGAGCAGCTACTTCTACTTTTTTTACTGTCGAACGACGAGTTCGAACAGCCTTTTTAGAAGCTTTTTCTTTCAACATATTTTCGTTGTAATCTACCAATTCGATAATACACATTTCAGCATTATCACCCAAACGGAAACCGGTACGTAAAATACGGGTATAACCTCCGTGACGATTGGCAATTTTTACAGCAACATCACCAAACAGTTCTGTCAATACTTCTTTGTTTTGTAAATAGCTAAATACCGTACGACGTGAGTGCGTAGTATCATCTTTGGCTTTTGTCAACAAGGGTTCTACATAAACCTGTAAGGCTTTAGCTTTTGCGAGTGTTGTTGCAATTCTCTTATGTTGTATAAGAGATGAAGCCATATTGGACAACATTGACTTTCTGTGAGCCGTTTTACGGCCTAAGTGGTTGAATTTTTTATTATGTCTCATCTCTTTACTCTTTATCTAATTTATATTTAGCTATATCCATACCGAATGACAGACTTAAGCTTTCTAATTTTTCCTCTAACTCGGTGAGTGATTTTTTACCAAAATTACGGAATTTCAACAAGTCGTGACGGTGATATCCTGCCAATTGACCCAAAGTATCAACATCGGCAGCTTTCAAACAATTAAGTGCACGAACCGAAAGTTCGAGATCTGTCAGTTTGGTTTTCAGCAATTGACGCATATGAAGAATTTCTTCGTCAAACTCATCGCTACTTGTTCCTTCATATGTTTCTAAAGCAATCTTTTCGTCTGAAAACAATTGAAAGTGGTGAATTAGAATTTTTGCAGCTTCTTTTAATGCTTCTTTCGGATGAATAGAACCATCGGTGCTGATTTCAATTACTAACTTTTCGTAATCAGTAACTTGCTCTACACGATAATTTTCGATAGCATACTTTACATTCCTGATTGGCGTAAAGATAGCATCAATTGGAATAACACCAATCTCGGCATTTACCACTTTATTATCTTCCGAAGGAGCATAACCGCGTCCTTTGTTCACTGTGATATCTATTTGGAAACTAGCAGTAGGATCAAGTTCGCAAATCATTAATTTAGGATTGAGAACTTCGAATCCGGAAAAATATTTTCCTATATCGCCGGCTTTAAATGAAGTTGTACCGGCAACATTAATCGTTACTTTCTCTGTATCGAGATCTTCTACAATTTGTTTGAAACGGACTTGTTTCAAATTCAGGATGATGTTAGTAACATCGTCAATAACTCCCGGAATAGTAGAATACTCATGATCGATTCCTTCTATTTTAATGGAAGTGATAGCGAAACCTTCGAGCGAAGACAAGAGGATGCGGCGTAAAGCATTACCTACAGTAATACCGTAACCTGGTTCCAACGGACGAAATTCAAATTTACCTTGAAATGCGTCGGCTTCCAACATGATAACCTTTTCGGGTTTTTGAAATGCTAATATAGCCATGGATTCAATTATTATTTAGAGTACAACTCAACGATTAATTGTTCTTTGATATTTTCAGGAATATCTTCACGATCAGGAATATGTAAATATGTACCTGACATGTTAGAAGCGTTCCATTCTATCCAAGGGTATTTGCTGTGGTTAAAACCTTCCAACGAAGCATTGATTACTTCCATCGATTTGTTTTTTTCACGAACTGCAATTACCTGACCCGGACGGGTATGATACGAAGCAATGTTTACCACGCGTCCATCAACAGTGATGTGTTTGTGACTAACCAATTGACGTGCGCCTGAACGTGTAGGAGCAAATCCTAAACGGAATACCAAATTGTCCAAACGCGACTCCAATAACTGCAATAATACTTCGCCGGTAACACCCTTTGTGCTATGGGCTTTTTCGTACATATTACGGAATTGTTTTTCCAACACACCGTAAGTATATTTAGCTTTTTGTTTTTCGCGTAATTGAATACCGTATTCCGATGTTTTTTTACGACGACCCTGACCGTGTTGTCCGGGTGGATAATTCTTTTTAGCCAACACTTTATCTGGTCCGAAAATAGCTTCACCAAACTTACGAGCTATTCTTGACTTTGGTCCAATATATCTTGCCATTTTTTTGTTTTGTATTTATTTGTTTATGGTTTGTGACACCCGATTTAGCATTGAAACTGCCGCGATTGCTGAGAGGTTTTTATACTGCAATCAAAATCAAAACTTTAATCAGTCGGTCACTTCTTAAATTTTTAAATCTTAAAATTAGACTCTACGACGTTTAGGTGGACGACAACCATTGTGTGGTAGTGGTGTAACATCAACAATTTCAACCACTTCGATGCCGGCACCATGTATGGCACGAATAGCTGATTCGCGGCCATTACCCGGTCCTTTCACGTAGGCTTTTACTTTTTTAAGCCCTAAATCTACTGCCACTTTTGAACAATCCTGAGCAGCCATTTGAGCAGCATAAGGTGTGTTTTTCTTTGAACCACGGAATCCCATCTTACCGGCCGATGACCAAGATATTACTTGACCACTACCATTAGCAAGTGTAACAATAATGTTATTAAACGAAGAGTGTACGTGCAATTGACCTACTCCATCTACTTTAACAACTCTTTTTTTGGCTGCAACTGTTTTCTTTGCCATATTAATTAAATATTATTTTGCTTTTTTCTAAAATTCGCAAACAGTTAATAACATTATTTAGTTGCCTTTTTCTTGTTAGCAACTGTTTTCTTTTTACCTTTACGTGTACGGGCATTATTTTTCGTACTTTGACCTCTCAATGGTAAACCGATACGGTGGCGAACACCGCGGTAGCAACCGATATCCATCAAACGTTTGATGTTCGTTTGTACCTCAGAGCGAAGGTCACCCTCCACTTTGAATTCCGATCCAATTATTTCGCGGATCTTAGACGCATGGTCATCTGTCCAATCTTTCACTTTGATGTTGATATCAACACCGGCAGTTTCTAAAATCTTTTTTGCACTATTGCGACCTATTCCGTAGATATAAGTCAATCCAACTTCTCCTCTTTTGTTTTGAGGTAAATCTACTCCGACAATTCTTATAGCCATAAACTCTTTTTTTGCTAAAATAAATAATTATCCCTGACGTTGTTTAAACTTAGGATTTTTTTTGTTGATAACATACAAGCGACCTTTTCTACGAACAATTTTACAATCGTCTGTACGCTTTTTTACTGATGCTCTTACTTTCATGGGGAAATATTTAATATGTTTAATTCCTTATTCCAATTTTCAATTTTCAAATCTTCAAATTTCAAATCTTCAAATCTTCAAATCTTCAAATTTCAAACGATTAAATTAGACGAGGCATGCCTCGTCTCTACTCTCTACTTGTATCTAAATGATATTCTGCCTTTTGACAAATCGTAGGGCGACATTTCGACTTTTACTTTATCACCGGTCAATATTTTGATATAATGCATACGCATTTTACCTGAAATATGTGCGGTAATAACGTGACCGTTTTCCAATTCGACACGAAACATAGCGTTGGATAATGCTTCGATTATCTTTCCATCTTGTTCTATTGCTGTTTGTTTGGCCATTTTTATTATTTACTGTTTACGTTTTAATAATTTACGATAGTTCACTTGTAACTCGTAACTTGTAACGCATAACTAATTTTAAATTGCATTATTGCCTAAAACTTGTTCTATATATTCAAAACTTGATAAAATATCAGCTTTTCCACGCCTGACTGCCACTGAATGCTCAAAATGAGCAGAGGGTTTGCGATCCAACGTTCGGGTTGTCCAACCATCTTTCTCAAAAACCAGATTTCTGCTGCCCAAGTTAATCATAGGTTCAATGGCAATGGTCATTCCTGCTTTTAGCATCATTCCATTTCCTCTTCGTCCATAATTCGGAACTTCAGGCGCTTCGTGCAAATTGCGTCCAACACCATGTCCAATCATTTCACGAACTACGGAAAAACCACGTTTTTCACAATAATTCTGAACAGCATTGCCTAAATCGCCCAAACGCTTACCTTCCTGTGCTTGCTCTATACCTTTGTATAAAGATTCTTTAGTAACTCGTAACAAATCAATTATTTCCGGTTTTACATTTCCTACACAAAAAGTATAAGCTGAATCGCCGTGAAAACCATTAATATACGCACCACAATCAACCGAAACAATATCACCATCTTCTAAAATAACTTTGTCAGACGGAATTCCGTGAACAACTTGTTCGTTAACAGAAGTACAAATAGATTTTGGAAATCCGCTATATCCCAGAAAACCCGGAACAGCACCCTGATCCCTAATAAACTCATGGGCAACTTTATTCAATTGCTCAGTGCTTACACCTGGAGCAATAATTTTGGCCATTTCAGCTAATGTTTTAGCTACTATTATATTGCTGATACGAAGCAATTCAATCTCTTCGTCCGATTTTAAAAAAATCATTATTTTTTTCTTTAGTAAGCCGAAGCTCCACCGGTACGTCCTTTGATTCTTCCCGATTTAAGTAAACCATCGTAATGACGCATCAACAAGTGACTTTCAATTTGTTGTAATGTGTCAAGCACAACACCAACCAAAATCAATAATGAAGTTCCACCAAAAAATGATGCAAAAGCCTGATTAATTCCAAATAACTGAGCAAATGCAGGCATAACAGCAATAAAAGCTAGGAAAATGGATCCAGGCAAAGTGATACGCGACATAATTAAATCTAAATACTCTGCAGTACGTTTGCCTGGTTTGATACCAGGGATAAAACCATTATTTCGTTTCATTTCTTCAGCCATTTGGGTTGGATTAATCGTAATTGCCGTATAAAAGTACGTAAACACTACTATTAAAAATCCAAATACCAAATTGTACCATACACCGGTATTGTCCATAAACGCTCTTACAAAACCATTCATAGCCTCAGAATTTGAAAATCCGGCTAGAGTTACAGGAATGAACATGATAGCCTGAGCAAAAATGATTGGCATTACACCAGCAGCATTAATTTTTAATGGAATATATTGACGAACGCCACCATATTGTTTGTTACCAACCACGCGCTTTGCATACTGTACAGGAATCTTACGTGTTCCTTGTACAAGCATTATAGAAGCAGCAATTACTAATAAAAGCACTATTAGTTCACCTAAAAACATCACCAATCCACCACCTGCATCACCTAAACGTGAAGCAAATTCTTTGATAAGTGAACCTGGAAAACGAGCTATAATACCTACTAAAATGATAAACGAAATTCCGTTTCCAATACCTTTATCAGTTATACGTTCACCTAGCCACATTACAAACATGCTACCACCTGCTAAAATAAGTGTAGAAGAAGCCATAAACCAGAATCCTGATGGTATAGCAGAACCTGCTTGAGCAAGCTGAACACCTAAATTTACCATAAATGAAGGTGCTTGTAAAAGTAATATTATTACAGTCAGGTATCGGGTAAATTGATTCATTTTACGTCGTCCACTTTCACCTTCGCGTTGCATTTTCTGAAAATACGGAACAGCAATGGTTAACAACTGGATAACAATAGATGCAGAAATGTATGGCATAATACCCAACGCAAATACAGATGCATTACTAAACGCGCCACCAGAGAACATATCTAATAAAGCAAGTAAACCACCACTTGTTTGAGCTTTTAATGCTGTTAAAGCGGTAGGATCGATACCAGGAAGCACAACATAAGAACCGAAACGATAAATCATTACAAACAAAACTGTCGTCAATAACCGTTTACGAAGATCTTCAATTTTCCAGATATTTTTTATTGTCTCTATGAGTTTTTTCATGTGATTATAATTTTACTACAATACCACCAGCGGCAACTATTGCTTCTTCGGCCGATTTAGAAAATCCGTTGGCTTCGACTTCAATTTTCACGGTCAAAACACCTTTACCTAAAATTTTAACTAGTGCGGTTCGAGAAACATAACCTGCTGCTCTTAAATCGCTTACAGAAATTTTAGTAAGTTTGTTGGTTTCAGCCAGTAGTTGAAGTGTATCAATATTGACAGCTTTGTATTCAATACGATTAACGTTTTTAAAACCAAATTTTGGTAAACGACGTTGAATAGGCATTTGACCACCTTCAAAACCGACTTTTTTAGAATATCCTGAACGTGATTTCTGTCCTTTGTGACCCTTTGTAGAAGTTCCGCCTAATCCTGATCCGGTACCGCGACCAATTCTTTTTCTAGTTTGAGTTGAACCAACTGCCGGAGTTAAATTATTTAAATTCATACGATTAAATTTTATTATTTAAAATGCAGTATGAAACTCCTCTCGCTTTCAGTGAGTCTGATTTCATAACATATTTTTTAAAGATTCAAAGAATAATACTATTTGACAATTGCCACCAAGTTATGCACTTTTGCTACCATTCCCAAAATTTGGGGAGTTGCTTCGTGTTCAACTACGGCATTTATTTTTTTCAAACCCAAGGCTTCCAAGGTCAATTTTTGAACTTTTGGACTTTTGATTTTACTTCTTACTTGTTTAATTTTTATAGTTGCCATAATTTTATTTGGATTATCCGTTAAACACTGTATCAAGTGAAACACCTCTGTTTTGCGCTACCATGTGTGCATCACGCATTTCACTTAAAGCTACAATCGTTGCTTTTACTAAATTGTGAGGATTAGATGAACCTTTTGATTTTGCCAAAACATCGGTAATACCAACACTTTCTAGTACCGCACGCATAGCACCACCGGCTTTTACTCCTGTACCATGCGAAGCAGGGCTGATAAATACCTGAGCTCCACCAAATTTAGAAACTTGAGCGTGAGGAATTGTTCCATTATGCACAGGTACTTTAATCAAGTTTTTCTTTGCTGCTTCTGTTCCTTTGGCAATAGCAGCCGTAACTTCACCAGCTTTTCCTAGTCCCCAACCTACAATTCCATCTTCATTTCCAACAACTACGATTGCCGAGAAACTGAAAGTACGTCCACCTTTTGTTACCTTGGTAACACGATTGATAGCTACCAATCTGTCTTTCAATTCCAAATCGTTGGTCGTTTTTACTTTATTCATATTTGTTGCCATACTTGATTAAAATTTAAGACCACCCTCGCGAGCAGCTTCAGCTAATTGTTTAACTCTTCCATGATACAAATAACCGTTACGGTCGAATATCACAGCTGTAATTCCGGCTTCCAGAGCAACTTTAGCTACCAATGCGCCTACTTTTGCAGCTTGTTCTGTTTTTGTTGCTTTTTCTTTTAAACCCAGCGACGATGCTGCAGCCAATGTTACTCCATTTACGTCGTCAATAAGCTGAGCATAAATTTGAGTGTTACTTCTAAACACGGTTAAACGGGGTTTTTGTGCAGTTCCTGACACTTTGTGTCGGATATGTGCTTTAATTCTGATTCTTCTATCTAATGACATAATTTCACAAGTTTACGTAAATTATTTACCAGCAGATTTGCCTGCTTTGCGGCGAAGTACTTCACCCGCGAATTTAACACCTTTTCCTTTGTAAGGTTCCGGTTTCCGGAAGGAACGAATTTTTGCGCAAATTTGACCAATCAATTGTTTGTCGCAACTTTCCAAAATAAGAACCGGATTTTGATTACGTTCGCTTTTTGTCTCAATTTTAATTATGTCAGGCAAACTCATAAAAATATTGTGAGTATAACCTAATGCAAATTCTAATACCTGACCCTGGTTCGAAACACGATAACCAACACCAACCAATTCCAAGGTCTTTTTATAACCTTCCGAAACGCCAACTACCATATTATGAATCAACGAACGATACAAACCGTGGAATGAACGGCTTTGTTTTTCTTCATCGTGACGAGATACGGTGCAAATACCGTTTTCGATCGCTAAAGTGATAATGGGATTAATTTCCTGAGTCAAAACTCCTTTTGGACCTTTAACAGTAACCAGCGAATCCTGAACCGAGATTGTAACTCCTGCAGGTATGTTTATGGGTAACTTTCCTATTCTTGACATTTTCTTTCCTCCGCTATTAATAAATGTAACACAATACTTCGCCACCAACATTCAAGTCAAGTGCCTCTTTGTTGGTCATTACTCCTTTTGAAGTAGAAAGAATGGCAATACCTAATCCGTTCAATACACGAGGTATATCCTTATGTCCCACATATTGGCGAAGACCGGGAGTCGAAACCCTGATCATTTTTTTAATCGAGCTAACTTTGTTAACCTGATCGTACTTTAAGGCAATCTTTATCGTGCCTTGTGGACCTTCTTCTACAAATTTGTAGTTGAGGATATAGCCTTTTTCATGCAATATCCGGGTCATTTCTTTTTTTAAATTTGATGCGGGAACTTCCACCACACGGTGGTTTGCTTTAATAGCATTCCGCAATCGCGTAAGATAATCTGCAATTGGATCTGTCATATTTTTGTTTTTAAATTGATCCCGACAATCGGGACAATATTTAAAGCCCCCTCAATCCCCCGCATGGGGAATTTCTGAAGCAATTATTAATTTAATTATTCTAAAGTCTTAATCTTAAGTCCCCCATCGGGGGATTTAAGGGGCTTTTACCAACTTGCTTTTCTAACACCAGGGATTAAGCCATTTGATGCCATTTCGCGGAATTGAATACGCGAGATGCCAAACTGACGAATATATCCTTTTGGACGACCAGTGATTTTGCAACGATTGTGCAAACGTACCGGGGAGGCGTTTCTTGGTATCGATTGAAGGGCATCGTAGTTACCTTCAGTAATGTACTTTGCACGTTTTTCGGCGTATTTAGCAACCATTTTGGCTCTTTTAACCTCACGGGCTTTCATAGATTCTTTTGCCATTGTATATCTAAATTAATTTTTTTTGAATGGTAAACCAAATTCTTTCAACAATGCATAACCTTCTTCATCGGTTTTGGCTGTTGTTACAAAAGTAATATTCATGCCCAACATACGGGAAAGACCATCAATATTGATTTCAGGGAAAATGATTTGTTCCTGAATACCTAATGTATAATTTCCTTGTCCATCCAATTTATTACCAATTCCTTTGAAGTCACGCATACGAGGCAATGCTACACGTACCAAACGTTCCAAAAATTCGTACATTTTATCTCCACGCAAAGTAACACGAACTCCAATAGGCATTTTTTTACGAAGTTTGAAGTTAGAAATATCCTTTTTCGAAATGGTTGCCACAGCTTTTTGACCGGTAATAGTAGTCATTTCATTGATAGCAACTTCAATAATTTTTTTATCGGCAACTGCTATTCCCAGTCCTTGATTAAGAACGATTTTCTCCAATTTTGGAGATTGCATAACTGAGCTATAGCCAAATTCTTTCATTAAGATAGGAACGATACGTTCACTGTAATCTTGTTTTATACATGCTGTATTCATATTAGATTAGCTCTCCTGATTTTTTAGAAATACGCACCAATTTTCCATCTGCATTCAATTTCCGACCTACACGAACGGGTTTACCATTCTCAACCAGATTCAAATTAGAAATATGAATTGTAGCTTCTTTCTTGATTATACCTCCCTGAGGACTTTTTGCGTTAGGTTTGGTGCTCTTTGACACCAAATTAACACCTTCTACAATTGCGCGCTTGTCTTTCACAAGAATTTCTAATACGCGACCGGTTTTACCTTTGTCAACTCCGGTATTTACGTAAACGGTGTCACCTTTTTTTATGTGTAATTTGCTCATCACTATATTTTTTTTCGAAGATTAAAGCACTTCAGGTGCAAGTGATATGATTTTCATATTGGTAGCACGCAATTCACGAGCTACCGGACCGAATATACGGCTTCCACGTATTTCACCCGCAGTATTTAACAATACGCAAGCGTTATCGTCGAAACGAATGTAAGATCCATCTGCTCGACGAACTTCTTTTTTGGTACGTACGATAACTGCTTTTGAAACTATACCTTTTTTGATGTCGCCCGAAGGTATTACACTTTTCACGGCAACAACAATGATATCGCCAAGCGAAGCGTAACGTTTGCTGGTTCCTCCCAGTACGCGAATACAAAGAACGGTTTTCGCTCCACTGTTATCGGCTACTATGAGTCTTGATTCTTGTTGTATCATAATTACTTAACTCTTTCGATAATTTCAGTTAATCTCCATCTTTTTAATTTACTCAGCGGGCGAGTTTCCATAATGCGCACAGTGTCACCAATGTTGCAATCGTTTTTCTCGTCATGTGCATGGTATTTCTTCGTCTTGTTAACGAATTTACCATAAATAGGGTGTTTTTCTTTCCATTTTACAGCAATAGTTATGGTTTTATCCATCTTGTTGCTAAAAACGACACCTGTTCTTTCTTTTCTTAAATTTCTTGTTTCCATCAGGGTCTGATTTTATTTATTGATTTCTCGCTGACGCAACTCAGTGGCAAGACGGGATACAGTTTTACGTACCTCTTTGATTTGCAACGGATTGTCAAGTGGAGAAATAGCATGATTCAATTTTAAACGTACCAAGTGCTCTTGTTCAGCATCCATACGTTCAAGAATCTCCTTGTTGTTTAATTCTTTAATTTCTCTTGTTTTCATTTTCATTACACGTTTACTGAGGTTGAATCATAATCTCGTCTTACAACAAATTTTGTAGTTACGGGTAGTTTTTGTGCAGCTAAGCGCAATGCTTCTTTTGCTATATCAAAGGTTACACCTTCCACTTCAATTATCATACGGCCCGGAGTTACAGGAGCCACAAAACCTTCCGGAGCACCTTTACCTTTACCCATACGTACTTCGGCGGGTTTTTTTGTAATTGGTTTATCCGGAAAAATTCTGATCCAGATTTGACCTTGTCTCTGCATATAACGGGTTACGGCAATACGGGCGGCTTCAATTTGACGACCAGTTAACCATTTCGATTCTAACGATTTAATTCCAAAAGAACCGAACGCCAACTGATTACCTCTTTGGGCATTTCCTTTCATGCGCCCCTTTTGCTGTCTCCTGAACTTTGTTTTTTTAGGTTGTAACATAATTTCCTTACATCAAATTCATTAATAACAGTTTAATTTTTTCTCTTCTTAAAACCACCTTTACCTGCTCCACGGTCATTTTTCGAACGGTCGCTGTATCTTTCACCACGATCATTGCGGTCGTTACGTTCGCCAATACGTGATGTTTCCTTGGTTGCCGTAAAGTTTGGTGCTAAGTCCTTTTTACCATAGATTTCGCCACGACAAATCCAAACTTTGATACCTATAAGACCTACTTTGGTCAATGCTTCAGCGTGTGCATAATCTATATCAGCTCTAAAGGTATGCAAAGGAGTTCTTCCCTCTTTATACATTTCCGAACGTGCCATTTCGGCACCATTCAGCCGTCCAGAACACATTACCTTTATTCCTTCGGCTCCCATTCTCATGGTCGTTTGAATAGACATCTTGGTAGCACGGCGATAAGCAATTTTACCTTCAACCTGACGTGCAATGTTGTTAGCTACAATTACAGCATCAAGCTCAGGACGTTTTACTTCATAGATGTTCAGCTGAACTTCCTTATCGGTAATTTTTTTCAACTCTTCTTTCAGTTTATCAACCTCCTGTCCACCTTTACCGATAATAATACCAGGACGAGCTGTACAAATAGTGATTGTTACTAGTTTCAGTGTCCTTTCAATAATGATACGTGATAAACTGGCTTTTGCAAGACGGGCATTAAGATATTTTCTAATTTTGTGGTCTTCTACCAATGTGTCACCATAGTTGTTGCCACCATACCAGTTAGAATCCCATCCACGAATAATACCTAAACGGTTACTTATTGGATTAATTTTTTGTCCCATCGAGCATTAATTTTGGTTATCGTTAGTAATTTTTGAATCTACATACAATGTTACATGGTTCGAGCGTTTGCGAATACGGTACCCACGTCCCTGAGGAGCAGTGCGTAAACGTTTCATCATAGTTGCTGAATCTACATAAATAGTACTTATAAATAAGTTAGCATTGTCAGCTTTTTGCTCGGTTTTGGTTTCCCAGTTTGCAATGGCAGATTTAAGTAACTTTTCTAATCTTCCGGAAGCTTCTTTCGACGAAAACTTCAGAACACTCAACGCTTTATTTACCTCCATGCCGCGAATCATATCGGCTACAAGCCGCATTTTGCGTGGTGAGGTCGGTACGCCTGTAAGCTTAGCAAAGTAAAGCGTCTTTTGAGCTTCTTTCCTTTCTTCGGCTGTTATTTTTTTTCTTGCACCCATTTTTTATGAAATTTTTATATTTTTCTAATTTTTAATTTCAATGGATTATTTTTTCTTTCCACCGTGACCGCGGAAGTTGCGAGTTGGAGAAAATTCGCCTAACTTGTGTCCAACCATATTTTCGGTTACATACACGGGGATAAACTTATTACCATTGTGAACTGCAATTGTGTGACCAACAAAATCAGGTGATAACATTGAAGCACGAGCCCATGTTTTGATGACGGTTTTTTTTCCGGCTTCATTCATGGTTAATACTTTTTTCTCTAACTTCAAGTTGATGTATGGTCCTTTTTTTAATGAACGGCTCATATTATTTACTTAATTTTTCTGATTATTTTTTCTTTCTTTCAATAATATATTGACTTGATTGCTTTTTAGGAGTACGTGTTTTGAATCCTTTAGCTAACAATCCTTTGCGAGAACGTGGGTGACCACCCGAAGCGCGCCCTTCACCACCACCCATTGGGTGATCGACAGGGTTCATGGCAACACCTCTCACTCTCGGACGACGTCCAAGCCAACGTGAGCGACCTGCTTTTCCTGATCTTTCCAATGCATGATCAGAATTACCTACACTACCAATTGTAGCTTTGCAAGTAGCAAGTATCTTACGAACTTCACCTGAAGGCAATTTAACAATAGCGTATTTATCCTCACGCGAAGTGAGCTGTGCAAAAGTTCCTGCAGAACGTACCATCGCGGCACCTTGTCCGGGACGTAATTCGATATTATGAATTATCGTACCAAGCGGAATGTTTTGCAAAGGCAATGCATTTCCAACTTCGGGAGATACTTCTTCGCCCGAAACAACGATTTGACCAACTTGCAATCCATTTGGAGCAAGAATATAAGTTTTCTCACCATCAGCGTAATAAAGTAAAGCGATACGTGCCGAACGATTGGGGTCGTATTCGATTTCTTTTACTGTAGCGGGTACACCTTCCTTGTTTCGTTTAAAATCAATTACTCTATATTTCTTCTTGTGTCCGCCTCCAACGTTGCGGATGGTCATTTTACCATCATGGTTACGACCTCCGGATTTTGTTCCGCCTCTCACAAGAGATTTCTCTGGTGCATTCGCAGTAATTGTGTCGAATGTACCAATAACTTTGTGTCTCTGCCCCGGTGTTGTGGGTCTTAGTTTACGTACAGCCATTTTTGTGTTTAAATATTGCTATAAAAATCAATTTTTTCTCCTTGTTTCACGGTAACAATCGCTTTTTTGTAAGCTGATGTTTTACCTTTGACAACGCCACTTTTTGTAGAACGACTCTTTTGCTTTGTTCCTACAATCATAGTATTTACTTCGTCTACAGAAACACTATACATTGCTTCAATCGCTTGCTTGATTTCAATTTTGTTAGCGTCTTTTTGCACTCTAAAGCCATAGCGGTTCAGCTTATCGCCCAGTTGAGTCATCTTTTCTGTAACAATTGGTTTTATTATAATTCCCATATTCTGCCTCCTTATGCTTTAAATATTTGTTCTAATGCTACAACTGCTTCTTCAGTTATTACAATCGCTTTCGCATCAAGTACTATATAAGTGCTTAATTCCGAAACTGTTACGACTTTTGCTGAGCTTAAATTACGAGCCGACAAATATACGTTTTTATTTACATCTTCTAAAATTATTAATGGCTTTTTATCAGCCACTTGCAAACTATTTGTCAGTGCAACAAAATCCTTAGTTTTAGGTGTTTCAAATTTCAAGCTTTCAACAATAAAAATCTGGTTGGCAATTGCTTTGTACGACAAAGCAGATTTACGTGCCAGTTGTTTCACCTTTTTGTTTAATTTGAAACTATAATCACGTGGTGTAGGTCCAAACATACGACCACCGCCGACACGAACACCGGATTTAATATCACCCGGACGAGCACCACCGCTACCTTTTTGTTTTCCTAATTTACGTGTACTACCAGTCAATTGACTTCTGCCTTTCGACGAGTGTGTTCCCTGACGTTGATTGGCCAAATATTGTTTCACATCTAAATAAATAGCATGGTCATTTGGCTCAATACCGAAGATGGTATCGTTTAGCGATACTATTCTTCCTGTGTCTTCTCCTTTGATATTTAATATACTCAGTTCCATGGTTATTTATTGATGATTACGATTGAACCTTTCGTTCCTGGAACTGAACCTTTAATCAAGATTAAATTATGTTCCGGAATTACTTTTAATACTTGTAAGTTTTGCATAGTTACTTTATCATTTCCCATACGACCACCCATTCGCATTCCTTTGAATACGCGTGAAGGATACGATGATGCTCCTAACGATCCCGGTGCTCTCAAACGGTTATGTTGACCGTGTGTAGCTTGACCTACTCCACCAAATCCATGACGTTTTACAACACCCTGGAATCCTTTACCTTTCGAAGTTCCAACTACGTCGACAAACGTATCGGCTTCAAACATTTCTACGGTGATTGCATCACCCAATTTGAATTCATTTTCGAATCCGTTGAACTCAACCAAGTGTCTTTGAGGTGCTACTCCGGCAGCATTAAATCGACCCAATTCAGCTTTGTTGGTGTGTTTTTCAGTTTTTTCCAGAAAACCTACCTGAACAGCTTCGTAACCATCGGTTTCTACCGTTTTAATTTGAGTAACAACGCAAGGACCTGCTTCGATAACAGTGCATGGAACATTTTTTCCATCGGCACTGAAAACGGATGTCATTCCGATTTTTTTTCCTAATAATCCTGGCATTTCAATTGTTATATTTAGCCCCCTAAATCCCCCGAAGGGGGACTTTTAGAAACCATTGTTTATTTTTATCTATTAACTCTCTATTTCCCCCTTTGGGGGCTATGAGGCTTTATACTTTTATTTCTACTTCAACTCCACTTGGTAATTCAAGTTTCATCAATGCATCCACTGTTTTGCTGGTAGAGCTATAAATGTCGATAAGACGTTTATATGATGATAGTTGAAATTGTTCGCGCGATTTTTTGTTTACGAATGTTGCGCTATTCACTGTAAAAATACGTTTGTGAGTTGGTAATGGAATTGGACCACTAACTACTGCACCGGTAGCTTTTACTGTTTTTACGATTTTCTCAGCCGATTTGTCAACCAAGTTGTGATCGTAAGATTTTAGTTTGATTCTGATTTTTTGACTCATAATGGTTTAGCCCCTTAAATCACCCGAAGGGAGACTTTCAGTAAGCATTTTTTTTATTGTTATTACTTATAATTACGATTTCGTTTACTCCTGTATTAAGAGTCATTCACTAATTAAGTTTCTACGAAATTTATTTTTTTCAAAGCTCTTAAGTCCCCCTTCGGGGCATTTAGGGGGCTTTATAAAAGTTCCACTTTACCCTTAGCTTCGGCAACCACCACTTTTGCTATTGCATTAGAAACTTCGGCATAATGATCGAATTCCATTGATGAAGTAGCACGACCGGAACTTATTGTACGTAAAGCTGTTACATACCCGAAAGTTTCGGACAATGGCACTTTTGCTTTTACAACACGGGCACCGGAACGACTTGATTCCATACCTTCAACCTGACCACGACGTTTGTTTAAGTCACCAATTACATCACCCATGTTTTCTTCAGGTGTTACCACTTCCATTTTCATGATTGGTTCCAACAATACAGGTTTTGCTTTGGCACACGCAGTTTTATATGCAAGTGATGCGCAAATTTCGAATGATAACTGATCCGAGTCAACAGCGTGGAATGAACCATCAATAACAGTCACTTTCAGATTATCCAATGGGAAACCTGCTAATACACCATTTTTCATGGCATTTGCAAATCCTTTTTGGATAGAGGGAATAAATTCTTTTGGAATATTACCACCTTTTACTGAATCAATAAATTGTAATGAACCACCTTCAAAATCTCTATCGGTAGGTTCAACTTTTACAATCATATCGGCAAATTTACCACGACCACCCGATTGTTTTTTGTATGTTTCTCGCAATTGAACAGTCTGTGTAATTGCTTCTTTATACGAAACCTGCGGACGACCCTGATTACATTCAACTTTAAACTCACGTTTCAAACGATCGATAATAATTTCTAGGTGAAGTTCACCCATTCCACTAATAATTGTTTGACCCGATTGTTCTTGAGTATGTACAGTAAATGTAGGATCTTCTTCTGCCAATTTTGATAATCCTATACCTAATTTATCTAAGTCTTTTTGTGTTTTTGGTTCAATAGAAATTCCAATTACAGGTTTTGGGAAGTCCATAGATTCCAATGTAATTTGATGTGCTTCATCGCACAATGTATCACCTGTACGAATATCTTTAAATCCAACTCCTGCACCAATATCACCAGCCGAAATTAATTCGACAGCATTTTGTTTGTTAGAGTGCATTTGGAAGATACGCGAAATACGTTCTTTCTTTTCGGAACGAGTGTTATAAACATACGAACCAGCTTCCAGTTTACCTGAATAAACTCTGAAGAAACACAACCGACCAACGTAAGGGTCAGTTGCAATTTTAAATGCCAACGCACACAAAGGTTCATTTGCGTCAGGATGTCGAACAACTTGTTTTTCTGGATTTCGTGGGTCGAAACCTACTGTTTCAGGAGTATCAAGTGGACTTGGAAGGTAAGCACACACTGCATCTAGCATGGTCTGTACACCTTTATTTTTGAAAGCAGAACCACAAATCATTGGATTAATTTCCATCGAAAGTGTTGCTTTGCGTATTGCTACCTGAATTTCGTCAACTGTAATAGTTGAAGGATCATCAAAGTATTTTTCCATCAATACATCATCATATTCAGCCACAACTTCAAGCATTTTATCTCTCCACTCTTGTGCTTCAGCTATTAAATCAGCAGGAATTTCCTCAACATCGTATTGAGCTCCCATGGTTTCATCGTGCCAAAGAATTGCTTTCATCTTCACCAAATCAATAACACCTTTGAATTTTTCTTCGGCTCCGATTGGAATTTGGATTGGACAAGGTTTTGCACCTAAAACAGATTTAACCTGACGAATAACTTCATAAAAGTCAGCACCGGAACGGTCCATTTTATTTACAAATCCAATACGCGGTACATTATATTTATCAGCCTGACGCCAAACAGTTTCCGATTGTGGCTCAACGCCTCCAACCGCACAGAAAGTGGCTACAGCTCCATCTAAAATACGAAGTGAACGCTCTACTTCTACAGTAAAGTCAACGTGTCCCGGAGTGTCAATAAGGTTGATTTTATATTTATCGCCCATATAATCCCACGAGGTAGTTGTAGCGGCAGACGTAATAGTTATTCCGCGCTCTTGTTCTTGTTCCATCCAGTCCATAGTGGCAGCACCATCATGCACTTCTCCGATTTTGTGAGTCAAACCAGTGTAAAACAAGATACGCTCGGAAGTAGTTGTTTTTCCGGCGTCGATATGCGCCATGATACCGATGTTTCTATTATAATTTAAATCTCCTTTAGCCATTTTTTATTTTAAAATTCTTCTTTTCTTTTGTTTTAAAAAGTTTATATACAACTCTTTAAGTTCATAACATAGAGCCTATGGCACATTAAAATCTAAAGTGTGCAAATGCTCGGTTGGCTTCTGCCATACGGTGCATATCTTCTTTACGTTTAAATGCACCACCCTGTTTATTGAATGCGTCGACAATTTCGGCAGCCAATTTATCAGCCATCGAGCGACCTCCGCGTTTGCGTGAGAACAATATAAGATTTTTCATTGAAATTGATTCCTTGCGATCTGCACGGATTTCTGTAGGGACTTGGAATGTAGCACCACCAACTCGACGAGATTTTACTTCCACTAACGGAGTAATGTTTTCGAGGGCTTTTTTCCAAACTTCAAGAGGGGATTTATCTTCGTTCGGAAGCTTGTTTTTCACAGTTTCGAGAGATGAATAGAAAATGTCGAATGCTGTAGATTTTTTACCATCATACATCAAGTGGTTTACAAATTTTGTAACCATAGATTCATTGAAAACCGGATCAGGTAATACGATCCTCTTTTTTGGTTTCGATTTTCTCATTTTTACTTAAAATTTCCGTTTTTGTTTTTTTAGTTGCTTTAGTCTTACTTCAACGATTCCTCTGAATCATTTACTCAACTTTCATCTGCTTCCTGAAAACTCAAACAAGTGTTTAAACTTGATTTTTTTAGTTTTTTTTGAAAGGGAATTGAACTTATGTCAATCTACTCTTACTAAATTTTTCCTCTTATTCCCCTTTAGGGATAGGAGTCTATTTCTTTTTACCTTTAACCGGAGCACCTTTTACAGCTGCTTGTCCTGGTTTTGGGCGTTTTGTACCATATTTCGAACGTCGTTGTGTACGACCAGCAACGCCTGCTGTATCGAGTGTTCCACGAACCAAGTGATAACGTACTCCTGGAAGGTCTTTTACACGACCACCACGAACCATTACGATTGAGTGTTCCTGCAAGTTATGTCCTTCGCCCGGAATGTAAGCATTCACTTCCTTTTGGTTAGTTAAACGTACACGGGCAACTTTACGCATAGCCGAGTTCGGTTTTTTTGGAGTTGTAGTATACACACGAACGCATACACCTCGACGCTGAGGACATGAATCCAACGCTGGCGATTTACTTTTGTCAATGAGTGCTGCTCTTCCTTTTCTAACTAATTGCTGAATTGTAGGCATTTTACTTAGTTTTTGATAACTTAAATACTTTATTTATATCCCTTTGATTTTTCTCCAAAATGGGTTGCAAAGATAGGCAAAATATTTTAAATGACAATAGCTCATCGATAATTATTTAAAATTGAATAATTAATAGTCATATTTTTTCGAAATTAAATACAAATAATTTGTTTAATATAATACTAATCAGATAATTAAACAGGTTTCTAAATATTAATTAAATTTTTTATTTCGATTAAGGTATCTCATTATTAACAAATGAAGCAAAAAATGAATATGATATGGTTTGTACAAAAATGTGGTTTTTGAAACAATTTACTTTTAAATTGGAAATAAACTTACGACCAAAAAGATGCGCTATAACGTTAAAGTTGGATGATTTTAAGTTAGTAAATAAAAACATAATAAAATATAAATAAGCACTGTTGTCCGGTAAAAGAATTTTGATTAGATTGAAAAAAGAGGAGCCAATCT
>JACDZH010000050.1 GCA_013426815.1 Paludibacter sp. | reverse complement strand
ATGGAATTATGTGATTAACTCCAGTTTGTAAAGTTTAATTCGTTACAATTACTAAGTTATTTAAAGCCGAAGAAGGCACACAAGTTAAAATTGGTGATACTGTGGTGATTATCGATTGTCCTGAGTTATCTGCAAAACTTGAACAAGCCAATGCTGCTGAAAACGCAGCGCAAGCCCAAAGCAAGAAAGCAATAAAAGGGGCTCGAAAAGAAATGATAGTTGGTGCTTATGAAATGTGGCAAAAAGCCCAAGTAGGTGTTGATATTGCCAAAAAATTGAATGACCGTGTTCAACGTTTATTCGACAAAGGCGTAGTTCCAGCCCAGAAACGTGATGAAGCCCAAGCCCAATACGATGCAGCAGTTTCTACTTCGAAAGCAGCAAAATCGCAATACGATATAGCAATGAATGGAGCTGAGAGCGAAGACAAAGAAGCTGCATTGGCACTGGTTAACCGTGCAAAAGGCGCTGTGAATGAAGTAAAATCGTATATGAAAGAAATTACGCTAATTTCACCAATAGATGTTGAAGTAACCGAAGTTTTTCCAAAACAAGGCGAGCTAGTTGGTACAGGTGCACCAATTATGAGTATTGTAGATTTAAACGATATGTGGTTTACCTTTAATGTGCGTGAAGATTTATTAGCTGACATGAAAATGGGCAGCAATTTTAATGTCAAAATACCCGCATTGAATAACCAAATTGTAACTTTAAAAGTAAGTTATATCAAAGCATTGGCTTCGTATGCAACCTGGAAAGCTACTAAAACAGCAGGACAGTTTGACGTAAAAACATTTGAAGTCCGTGCTCGTCCTAACATAAAAGTTAAAGATTTACGACCAGGAATGACTGCTTTGTTTGAGAAAACATTAAAATAAAACCTTTAAATTCCCAAAAGGGTAATTTAAGAATACTTTCTTCGCTAATATCATTTTTTATAGCATTCAACACTAAAAATTTACTCTCTTTTAGAGATCGGTAGTTAATTATGTCGAACAATATATTTTCATCTATACAAAAGACCCTCAAACGAGAATTGAGTCGAATGTTGAGTCGTCCTATTTATTTTCTTGGAACAGTTGTGGTAATGACTTTTTGTTTTGTTTTTTTTCTAACATTATTCAATGAAGGACAACCCAACAAGATGCCAATTGGTGTAGTAGATTTGGATCAATCGACAATTTCTCGTCAATATATTCGAAATTTGGATGCTACCCAACAAGCAAAGGTGATAATGAAACTCCATAGTCACAAAGAAGCTCGCGAAGAAATGCAGCGTGGTAAAATATATGCATTTGTAGAAATAAAGCACAATTTTGCGGCCGATGTAGTGTCAAATCGGAGACCAACTCTGACCTTTTATGTAAATAATGCATATTTGGTAGCAGGTTCATTACTATTAAAGGATATAACTTATATGAGTGCACTCAGTTCGGGTGCCGTACAACGCCAAATACTTAGGGCTAAAGGTGTTGAAGAAAGTCGTCTGATGGGAATCATTCAACCTATAACAATTGACACACATCTTATTGGAAACCCATGGGCAAATTATGGGACATATTTGTTGAATGTGCTATTACCCGGGGTTCTACAATTAATGGTTTTAATGATGACTATTTTTGTGGTTGGCGTTGAATTTAAAGAGAGTAGCTCTCATCAATGGCTTGAAAATGCTAACAATTCTATATTTGGGGCATTAACAGGAAAGCTTTTACCATATACGTTTATTTTTACTTTATTTGGTATTATTGGTAATGTTTTATTATATTCTTATATGCATTATCCTTTAAATTCGGGCATTGGTTGGATGTTTTTAACGACTTTTCTGTTTGTTTTAGCTTCTCAATCAATAGGTGTACTTTTGATTGGATTAACGCCAGTTTTGAGCGATGGTGTAACAATGGCTGCATTCTATGGCTTATTGGGTTTTACTTATGCCGGATTTACTTTTCCAATAGAACAAATGCCTGGAATGGCAAGGATTTTCAGTGATTTTTTTCCTATCCGTCATTATTTCAACATTTATGTAAATCAGGCACTACATGGCGTAAATTTGAGTCAATCTATTAGTAGCTATGTTGCATTAATTGCTTTTAATATTTTACCACTTTTTGTTTATCATCGTTTGAAAAATGCAGCAATTATTCAAAACTATCCAACAAAATAGAACTTTTAAACTGAACAAGTAAATTATGGATATTAAAGAACATAAATTTTCATTCATCAAAAAATGGATTTCAATAGCGAGAGACATGAATTTGATTTTTTCACACGAATTCAAAGTTGTATTTAAAGATCGTGGTGTTGTCATTATTTTTATACTAGCTTCGTTAATTTATCCTTTGCTTTACTGTGGTTTATACCGGAATGAAACCCTGGTGGATGTGCCGATTGCTGTTGTTGATTGCTCCCGCAGTAAATTATCAACAGAATTACTTCGACATGTTGACGCCACGCAAGACGTTAAAATTGTAAGTTCATTTTCGACTTTAGCCGAAGCCAAAGAAGCCTTTAACGCTAGAAAAGTGCATGGAGTGATGTATATTCCATCTGATTTTAACAAGAAAATAAGTACTTCTCAACAAGCCACAGTATCAATTTATTGTGATATGAGTAGCTTTCTGTATTACAGAGCTTTAATGCAAGCCAGCAATTATAGCATACTCGATATGGGTAAACAAATTCAAGTTGAAAAGTTAAATGCAGAAGGAATCACAGGTGAATCTGCTGAAATTGTATCGAGTCCAATTCAGTATAATGGTGTGGCGCTTTTCAATGGTGGAAATGGTTTTGCAAGTTTTTTAATGCCGGCAATATTGATTCTGATTATTCATCAAACATTATTTTTTGGTATTGGTATGATAGCCGGAACTTCACGCGAGGAAAACAGATTTCATGAATTAGTAAGTTCCTCGTTACACCGAGGTGGAATTTTTAGAGTTGTAATTGGTAAATGTGCCTGTTATTTAGCTCTGTACATTGTTTTTTCATATTATATATTGGAGCTTATTCCTCATATTTTTAATTTGCCTCATATTGGAAATTCGGTTGATATTATGTTTTTAATGATTCCTTTCCTATTGGCAACTATTTTCTTTTCCATGACGATTTCTGTTTTTATTCCCAACCGCGAAACAGGAATGATACTTTTTCTATTTTTTTCACTTATTCTGCTGTTTTTAAGCGGGATATCATGGCCACGGTCCAATATTAACGGTTTCTGGAGAACATTTAGTTGGATTTTTCCTGCCACTCATGGCATTCAGGGTTATATTAAAATAAATACCATGGGAGCAGATTTAAGGCATGTTTCGTTTGAATATATAAGTTTATGGATACAGACTGCAATTTATTTTGTAACTACAAGTTGGTCTTATCATTGGCAAATAAACAAAAGTTATAAAAAAGAATTAATTAAGGCTGATGATTAACAAAAACCTTTCTTCAATGAATTAGTAAACTCAAGATATCTTTCCAACAAACCTGTAAGCTTTGTGAGGAGATATTAGAAAAACGAATTAATTGGGAATCTTCTTCGGAAAATTCCCATTTTTTTTGTTTTTGTGTTTATACTCATGTAATGGATTAATTTAATTGAATTTAAATGTCACTTTCCCTCAATTCCAATAAAACAACAAACTATTATTTTCTGCATATTTATGCGAATTAATACTTCTTGTTTTATATAAAGCGATATTATTTATTCTGTTCATATAATCTGAGAAATTGAAAAAGTTCGCCTCTAAATTCATAATTATTTATAATATATATTACTATAAGTTATTTATAAATTTAGTTATATCATTTATTACCCTATATATCATAACATTAAAAGAAAGAATAATTACTCAATATTTTTTTTTCTCATTACACCAAAACTGTCGGTTTTTAGCAAAAATGATTGGTTGAAAGAAAAAAATTGTAGTACCTTTGCCCCCGCTTTTAAATAAATTAAATTTATTCATTTTATATGAGCAGTTTATCGCTTTTTTTAGTAGTTCTTATTACAGGACTTGTATTAGTTATTGCCGGACTTGGCATAGCAATTTTATTAGCACCAACATCATTTAATCTTCAAAAAGGAGAACCTTACGAATGTGGAATTCCAACACATGGTACCTCTTGGATGCAATTTAAAGTAGGTTATTACCTTTATGCCATTTTGTATTTAATGTTTGATGTGGAAGCAATTTTTCTTTTTCCATGGGCAACAATAGTTCGCGATTTGGGAGTTCAAGGTTTATATAGTATTGTATTTTTCATAGTTATACTTGGTTTGGGTTTGGCTTATGCTTGGAAGAAAGGTGTATTGAAATGGATGTAAAAAATATAGATATTAAAGGAATTCCTTCGGCAGAATTTAATGATAACGAATACCTTGAAGGTTACATCAAGGAATTGGAAGCCAACGGTGTAAATCTTTTGCTCAGTTCGTTGGATGATTTAATTAACTGGGGTCGTTCCAACTCAATTTGGCCTTTGATTTATGCCACAAGTTGTTGCGGTATTGAATTTATGGCAACTGCCGCTGCACATCACGATTTTTCACGCTTTGGAATGGAAGTGACACGCAACAGCCCACGACAGGCTGATTTGATGATTGTATGCGGAACCATGGTTCACAAAATGGCACCACTTATTAAACGTGTTTATGACCAAATGGCTGAACCAAAATATGTATTGGCAATGGGTGCTTGTGCAATTTCGGGAGGTCCGTTTGTTAATTCATATCATGTTGTGAAAGGTGTTGACTTAATTATTCCTGTAGATGTTTATGTGCCCGGGTGTCCACCTCGTCCTGAATCGTTATTGTATGGTTTAATGCAATTGCAACGAAAAATAAAAGTAGAGAAATTTTTAGGAAATAAACTACGATAAAAAGCGCCCTCAATCCCCCGAAGGGGGACTTAAAGAGCATTTACAATTGCCATTTAGGTCTTGGGGCAATATTCAGATAACATTACAAATCTATTTCCCATTAGGGGTTAGGGGTCATAATATGGAAAACATTAAAAAGTTAATATTAAATGTAGTACCAGGAGCCGTTATTGAGAATAAAAAGATCTTTACGGTAACAGTAGAACCTAATAAACTGCATCTTTTGGCAAAAACATTGCGCGACTATGCAGCAATTCCATTCGATTTTTTGGTAAAATTGATTGGAATGGATAGTGGGGGTAAATTGGGTGTAATTTACATGCTTTCTTCGTCAACAGATGTATCCAAAGAAATCGTTCTCAAAACGTGGACTGAGGACCGCGAAAACCCACTTTTATATTCTGTAACTGATCTTTTTGAAACTGCACATTTTAACGAACGCGAAATTTACGCTTTGTTGGGAATTCGGTTTATCAACAATCCGGATATGCGCAGGTTCTTTTTGAATGCCGACTGGGTAGGTTTTCCATTGCGAAAAGATTATGATGCAAATCCTGAATTGAATCCACTCTCGTTAGACAGTAAAGAAATAGTTGATATTGCTCCCCGCATAATGGAAACCGAAAATGGTTTGGTAGAGGAGACTGTAAATATCTTTGAAGCTGACGATTATATTATTAACATTGGACCTCAACACCCATCTACACACGGTGTAATGCATTTCCGCACAGCCTTAGATGGTGAAATTGTAAAGAAAATTGATGTTCACAGTGGTTATATACACCGTGGTATTGAAAAACTCAGCGAAAATCTTACTTACCCACAAATACTTCATTTTACCGACCGTTTGGATTATCTTTCGGCCAACATCAACCGACATGGTTTGTGTATGTGTGTGGAGAAAGCTGCCGAAATAGAAGTTCCCGAACGTGCTCAATATATCCGTACAATAATGGATGAGTTGAACCGTATAGATTCGCACTTGTTAGCTTGGTCGGCTATGACAAACGATTTAGGAGCAACTACAGCTTTTATTTATGGCATGCGCGAACGTGAAATTATTTTGCAAATGTTCGATAAAATATGTGGAGGACGATTAATCATTAATCATAATGTGATTGGTGGTGTAATGTTTGACATTTATTATGATTTTCAAAAAGATGTGAAGGCTTTAATTCCTTATATGCGTGAAAAACTGGTAGAATACGATCGATTTTTCTCACACAACGTTATCGCACTGGGACGTATGATTGGTATTGGTATGATGTCAAAAGAAGATGCAATCAGTTATGCTGTAACTGGACCTGCCGGACGTGCTTCGGGATGGTCGTGCGATTTGAGAAAACATCAACCTTACTCACTTTACGATAAAGTGGAATTTAAGGAAATCATTCGTAACGAAGGTGATGCGTATGCCCGTTATTTAAATAGATTGGATGAAATTGAAGAATCTTTACATATTATAGAACAATTGATAGACAATATACCTGAAGGAGAAATTTGTACCAAAACAAAAGCCATAATCAAGTTACCTGAAGGTGAATATTTCCAACGAATTGAAGCTACAAAAGGAGAATTCGGTGTATACATCGAAAGTCGTGGCGAAAAAACCCCTTATCGTTTGAAATTCCGATCACCATCAATGGCTTTGGTTTCGGCTATGCCGCTGATTTGTAAAGGCGAAAAAATTTCTGACTTTATCGGTATCGGTGGTTCAATGGATTATGTGATTCCGGATATTGACAGATAACTAATATTTCCGGAAATCGGAATAACGAAATACTCCATTGTCAATTGATAGTTGACAGAAAAAATTGATTTTTGAAAAATAGACTGACGACAGTAGTCGGTTGACAGAAAAACAAAAAATATATGTTGTTAGAATTTTCACAACCATTAGAATATACAGGACTTGCAAATTGGTTCGACACTACGTTGGGTAGCTGGTCATTGCCTGTAAAATTAATACTAGTAGCAGTTGCACTTTTAGCCGCTTACGCAATTATTGCAATGATACTGATTTATGTTGAGCGTAAAATCACTGCATTTTTTCAAGCCCGTATCGGTCCAAATCGTGTTGGAAAATATGGAATACTTCAGAGTGTTGCCGACGTAATTAAAATTTTACTCAAAGAAATTATTCACATCAACAATGTGGACAAATTCTTGTTTTTTGCAGCCCCATTCTTTATGGTAGTGGCATCGATGCTGACTTTTGGTGCAATTCCATTCGGAAAAGCTTTACAAGCAGTTGATTTCAACATTGGTGTTTTGTATGTGACTGCGGTTTCGTCATTGGGAATTATTGGGGTATTGTTGGCAGGTTGGTCAAGTAATAATAAATACTCGATGATTGGCGCCATGCGAAGTGGAGCACAATTTGTGAGTTACGAACTTTCGGCAGGTTTTGCATTGATGACAATTGTTGTTTTAACCGGAACAATGTCTTTCTCGGAAATGATTGCTAAACAAGAATTCTGCTGGAATATCTTTAATGGTCATATTTCTTCGATAATTGCCTTTGTTATTTATCTTATTTCGGGTCATGCAGAAACAAACCGTGGTCCATTCGACTTACCCGAAGCTGAATCGGAATTAACTGCCGGTTATCATACAGAATATTCAGGATTACAATTTGGATTTTTCTATTTGGCTGAATATTTAAATATGTTTATTATTGCCTCTATTGCTACCACCGTATTTTTGGGCGGTTGGATGCCAATACAAATTCATGGTTTTGATGGATTTAATCAGGTTATGTGGTATATTCCTTCGTACGCCTGGTTCTTTGGAAAAACCGGAGTTTTGATTTTCTTAAGTTTGTGGGTTCGCTGGTCATTCCCTCGTTTACGTATCGACCAATTGTTGAACCTTGAATGGAAATATCTTTTACCTATCAATTTAGTAAATATTTTGGTAATGGTGATTTTGGTAATAGCAGGATTGACTTTGACAGATTTGTTTCCAATATTAGCCTCCTAAATCCTGAGAAGGGGAACTTTTGAAAAGTAATAAGTACTATTTTCCCTTTTAAAATTTCTTGGAAATAGTTAATCGTAAATGATTTAATAGTAAATATAAAGATGAATTCAATATTAAAATATTTCAATGGTTTATTCACCGGTATCAAATCATTGCTTATTGGTATGAGTGTGACCTGGAAAGAGTTGTGGACAAAAAAAGTTACACAACAATATCCTGAAAACCGTGCCACATTGGTAATTTCGGATCGTTTCCGTTGTGAATTGACCATACCACACGACGAAAATAACGAACACGCTTGTACTGCTTGTGGTATATGCCAAATGAATTGTCCTAACGGAACTATCAATGTCCTTTCGGCAATGATTGAAACCGAAGATGGTAAAAAGAAAAAAATCCTAGACACTTACACATGGGATTTAGGAATGTGTACCTTTTGTAATCTCTGTGTTATAACCTGTCCTTCGGATGCAATCAAGTTCAACAATCAATATGAAAATGCGGTATTTACCCGTAGTAAAATGATTCAAAAGCTGAACCACAAAGGTTCAAAACTGCGTGAAAAGAAAAAAGAACAACCTCTGAAATTCCCTGAAGGGGGACTTAAGGATCAAGTTCTATAAAATACAATTTTCAAAAATAAAAAACTCTGAATGTCCCCTTGGGGGATTTAGGGGGCTTAAACATTATGGCAGAACAAATTATCTTTTATATTTTAGCGGTATTAATTGCTATTTTCTCCGTATTAGCAGTTACTTCAAAACACATTATACGTTCAGCAACTTATTTGCTTTTTGTATTATTGGGCACAGCTGGACTATACATCTTGTTGGGGTATTATTATCTTTTTGCAGTGCAAATTGCAGTGTATGCAGGAGGTGTTATGGTGTTATTTATTTTCGCCATTTTATTGACAAATCGACCAGGAGAAAAGGTAAAAAGTGAAAGAAAAGACAGACGAATTGCAGCCGGAATAACTTCGCTTGCAGGTATAGCTTTTTGTGGACACATTATTTATTGGAATATTAATAAAGTATATTCTCTGGTTGTGCCTGACGAACAGAAAGTTCAGGAAATTGGACTTAACCTGATGGGAACTGAAAAATATCAATATTTATTACCTTTTGAATTTATCAGTGTGTTACTACTGGCATGTATTGTAGGAGCTATAATGATTGCAAGAAGGAGATAAATTAGCCCTCTAAATCTCCCGAAAGGGGACTTAAAGAGGTGCATGATTAAAACTATCAATTATATTTTTAAGATTAAAAGTTACAAATAAACTTGGTCTTAGAGTCCCCTTTGGGGGATTTAAGGGGCTTATAATAAATCATTATGGATATTTTAAATAACATGCTGTCGGGGCAAGTGCCAATTGAAGCATATCTTGGAGTGAGTTTAATCATGTTTTTTGCAGGTATTTACGGTTTTTTGTCCCGTAAAAATTTGTTGATGATTTTGGTGTCTATTGAACTTATGCTCAATGCTGCCGATATTAACTTCGTGGTTTTTAATCGTTATTTATATCCCGGGCAAATGGAAGGATTTTTCTTTGCCCTTTTTGCAATTGCCATTGCAGCTTGCGAAACTGCTGTTGCCATTGCCATTATCATCAATATTTACCGCAATTTGACAAGTGTAGAAGTGGGTGAATTAGATGAAATGAAAGAATAGTATTTGAATTGACAGTTGACAGTTGACAGTTGACAAATTATTGAATTAAAAGAACATATAATTGCCAAATTTCATAGATATGCAATATACATTATTAATTATTTTACTTCCGCTTATAAGTTTCATTGTTTTGGGATTTTTAGATTCTAATTTGAAGCCCAAAGTGGCAGGTGCTATTGGTGCAACAGTTTTAGGTATCATTACTGTTCTTTCGTACTATACCGCCTTTGAATATTTTACGTATCATCAAATTGCAGGTGTTTACGAAAAAGTGATTCCATTACATGTTGAGTGGGTGCGTTTTACCGAGTTTTTACATATCGACTTGGGTATTTTGCTTGATCCAATTTCGGTAATGATGTTGGTGGTGATTACCACCGTGTCATTTATGGTAAACATTTACAGCCTTGCATATATGGAAGGCGAAAAAGGTTTCCAACGATATTATGCATTTCTTTCTCTTTTCACTTTTTCCATGTTGGGATTGGTAATAGCTACCAACATTTTTCAAATGTATATTTTCTGGGAATTGGTTGGTGTTTCGTCCTACTTATTAATCGGTTTTTACTATACCAAACCTTCGGCTGTTGCTGCAGCCAAAAAAGCATTTATTGTCACACGTTTTGCCGATTTAGGTTTTTTGGTGGGGATTTTATTCCTTTCGTTTTATACAAAAACTTTCGACTTCGGAGTTTTGACTTCGGGCGATGCCAGTGTTTTTGCAAGTACAGCAGGTGTATCGTTTATGGGTATTTCGGGAATGAGTTGGGCAATGGGATTGATTTTTATTGGTGGTGCTGGTAAATCTGCCATGTTTCCATTACACATTTGGTTACCGGATGCTATGGAAGGTCCAACGCCGGTTTCGGCATTGATTCATGCTGCCACAATGGTCGTTGCAGGTGTGTTTTTAGTGGCTCGACTTTTTCCAGTTTACGAAGTTTATGCACCTGAGGTATTGCACGGTATTGCATACGTAGGAGCTTTTACTGCACTTTTTGCGGCAGTTATTGCTTGTGTACAAACTGATATAAAACGAGTTTTGGCATTCTCTACAATTTCTCAAATTGGATTTATGATGGTCGGACTTGGTGTTTCAGGCTACGGCGGTCACGAAGGATTGGGTTACATGGCTTCCATGTTCCACTTGTTCACTCACGCTATGTTCAAAGCATTACTATTCTTAGGCGCAGGTTCTGTTATTCATTCAATTCATAACAACGAATTGAATCACATGGGTGGACTACGTAAATATTTGCCAATCACCAACATAACATTCCTAATTGCATGTTTGGCAATTGCAGGAATTCCACCATTTTCAGGATTTTTCAGTAAAGACGAAATACTTTCAGCATGTTATAAATTCAGCCCCTATATGGGAGCAACCATGACATTTATTGCCGGATTAACTGCATTTTACATGTTCCGCTTGTATTACGGAATTTTCTGGGGAAAAGAACACAAACATGCTCATACACCTCACGAATCAAAATTTGCCATGGCATTTCCGTTAGTATTTCTTGCTGCGTTTACTGTTTTTGCAGGTTGGATTCCTTTTGGACATTTTGTAACTAGCGACCGTGCCAATTACGATATTCATTTAGATTATACAGTTGCCGGAATTAGTGTTGCAATAGCTGTTTTATCTATTATCTTGGCAACAATAATGTATCGCAAAGAAAGTGTAGTACCTCAAAAACTGGCATCCTGTTTTTCGGGATTGTTCAAAGCTGCCAGTCATCGGTTTTACATTGATGAGATTTATATTTTCATTACCAAGAGAATCATTTTTAAGCATGTTTCTACTCCAATTGCCTGGTTGGACCGTCATGTTATTGATGCAACAATGAATGGATTGGCAAGTACAACACAATGGACTTCGGTAAAAATTAAAGACTTCCAATCGGGTCAGGTGCAACAATACGCGTATGTATTTTTGTTGGGAACTTTATTAATTGCTGGGCTTGTTTTATTTTTCTAGCCCCCTAATTCCCAAAATGGGGACTTAAAAACCCCAAACTCCTAGAGGGGCTTAAGACTAAGTTTTTTTATCTCTGTATAAAATAAAACAAAATGGGGTGATCTAAATAAAGCAATACTAGTATCTCTTATTCCCCTTTATGGCTTAAGGGTGATTTTTAAAATATTACTAACTTATCTTTTTCCCTTTAGGGGTTAGGGGTAGTATTTATAATTAGATATGAACTTTTTATCCTTATTCGTTCTCGTACCGGCATTAATGATGATGGGCTTGTTTGTTTCCAGAAACCGGAAACAAATACAATTCGTTACAGCCACAGGAGCAACACTTTTGATGATTTTATCGGGTGTAATAACTTTTATGTACCTCACAGAGCGTGCAGTAGGCAATGTTGCAGAAATGCTTTTTACAGCCGACACGGTTTGGTATGCCCCATTTAATATTCATTATTCAGTTGGAATTGATGGTATTTCTGTTGCAATGTTATTGCTTACTTCAATAATAGTTTTTACTGGCGTATTTGCTTCATGGAAAATAGACCCACTACCAAAGGAATTCTTTTTGTGGTACTGCCTTTTATCAATTGGAGTATATGGGTTTTTTATTTCTACCGATTTGTTTACCATGTTTTTGTATTACGAAGTAGCTTTAATACCAATGTATTTGCTGATTGGTGTTTGGGGAAGTGGAAGGAAAGAATATGGTGCAATGAAGTTAACTTTGATTTTAATGGGTGGTTCGGCTCTTTTATTGGTAGGAATTTTGGGAATTTATTATCAATCAGGGGCTACAAGCATGAACTTGTATGAAATTGCAAAGACCACTATTCCAATTCAAGCACAATATTACCTTTTCCCGCTTACATTTATAGGATTTGGTGTATTAGGTGCTTTGTTCCCATTCCATACATGGTCGCCTGATGGTCATGCTTCTGCCCCAACAGCAGTTTCGATGTTACATGCAGGTGTTTTGATGAAATTAGGCGGATATGGTGCTTTCCGTGTTGCTATTTATTTAATGCCTCAAGCAGCTCATGAATTAGCCTGGATTTTCCTTATTTTAACTGGTATTAGTGTGGTTTACGGTGCTTTTTCTGCCATTGTTCAAACCGATTTGAAATATATCAATGCTTATTCATCGGTAAGTCACTGCGGATTGGTTCTTTTTGCCATTTTAATGTTAAACCAAACTGCCATGACAGGTGCAATTTTGCAAATGTTATCGCATGGTTTAATGACTGCACTTTTCTTTGCTTTGATTGGAATGATTTACGGACGAACACATACCCGATTAATTACAGAGATGAGCGGATTAATGAAAGTTCTTCCGTTTCTCGGAGTAAGTTATGTAATTGCCGGTTTGGCTTCATTGGGTTTACCAAGTTTGAGTGGTTTCGTTGCAGAAATGACCATTTTCGTTGGAGCTTTTCAGGAAACAGATACTTTCCACCGTGTGTTGACAATAGTTGCTTGTACATCTATTGTAATTACAGCTGTTTATATTTTACGCGTAGTGGGTAAAATCTTATTTGGAGTTATTCAGGACGAACATCACAAACATTTAACCGATGCTACCTGGTTTGAAAGAATATCAGTGGTAACCCTAATAGCTGCCATTTTTGTCTTGGGATCAGCGCCATTTTGGATTTCGAATATGATTGGCGAAAGTGTTTTACCGGTGATTACACAATTGGCTAAATAAACGACCCCTAAATCCCCTAAAGGGAACTTGAAGACCTAGTTTATATAAAATAAATTTACAAAGACCGTTGACTGGCGACTGTTGACTGGCAACTAAAAATAAAGATATGGATTACAGTAGTTTTTTACAAATGACGGAGGAATTTTCACTACTAGCGGTGATGGTTATCCTATTGGTTTACGATATATTTGCAGGAGAAAAATCCCATCGTTATTTTCAACCAGTAGCGTTGATACTTTTTGCAGCGCACACATTGCTTACCTGTATCCCTCGTGAAGCATTTAATATTGCAGGTGGAATGTTTCAATATGTACCCATGCAAACTTATGTAAAAACGATTCTTAACATTGGTACATTAATAGTATTGCTTCAAGCTCATAAGTTTCTGAATGATGACTCAAACTATATTAAACGTGGAGAATTCTACTTCTTAACACTTTCTACTTTGTTGGGAATGTACTTTATGATTTCGTCAGGTAATTTCCTAATGTTTTTTATTGGATTAGAAACAGCTTCTATTCCAATGGCTACTTTGGTAGCATTTGATAAGTATAATAAAAAATCGGCTGAAGCGGGTGCGAAATATATACTTTCAGCCGTGTTTGCTTCTAGTATTTCGCTTTTTGGTATTTCATTAATTTACGGAACAACTGGAACTCTATATTTCAACGATATAGCAACGCTTTTCACAGGAACACCACTTCAATTGATGGCTTTTGTTTTCTTTGCTGTGGGATTATTCTTTAAAATCTCGTTGGTTCCTTTCCATCTTTGGACACCTGATGTGTACGAAGGAGCTCAAACAAACATCACTTCATACCTTTCAGTGATTTCAAAAGGTGCAGCAGTATTTGTTTTGTTTACTTTATTGGTAAAAGTTTTCGGAAATATCATTTCCGACTGGCAACCAATATTATACGGTTTGGCAGTAGTAAGTATTACTGTTGCCAATGTTTTTGCTATCCGTCAGCAAAATCTGAAACGTTTTCTGGCGTTCTCATCAATATCGCAAGCAGGTTATATTCTGTTGGCAATTATCAGTGGAACGGCTTTAGGAATGGCTTCATTGGTTTATTTCGTACTGGTTTATATGTTCTCTAATTTGGCTGCCTTTGGTGTACTTTCGGTTATTGAACAAAAAACAGGAAAAGTGCAAATGACAGATTATAATGGATTATACCAAACTAATCCAAAATTAAGTTTTGTAATGATGATTGCTTTATTCTCATTGGCTGGTATACCACCATTTGCAGGATTCTTTAGCAAGTTTTTTATATTTTCGGCAGCTGCGCAACAAGGATTCTACGTATTGGTATTCATAGCGTTATTGAATACTATTATTTCACTTTACTACTATTTACTGGTGATAAAAGCTATGTTTCTGAATGCAAACGAAAATCCAATTGAAAAAGTAACGAGCGATTTTCCTGCTAAAATCAGCCTAGTCATCTGTACAATCGGTATTATGATTGTAGGTATAATCAGTACTTTCTATAATCAAATTGCAGTTTTCAGCTTTAGTATGTAATAACATTAATAGTAAAAAATCTATTTGAAACCCGCTGTGAGGGCCACTTTCAGCGGGTTTTATTTTGAAAAAGACAGTGAAAAATATATTTATAAACTATTTTATATTCACTTTTTATTCATCAGTATTTTCTAAAACCATAAAATAGAATTGTCATATTCATCAATAAAATACCGAAAATAGTATCCAATAAACTTTCTTTCCTACCTTTGTAAAATTAATTTCCAATTGCAAGTCAATCTTTACAATTAAAAACCAATGTGAGATTCATATTTATTTCAATATAGCAGAATTAAAATAAATATTTAGACCATTAATATGAAAAATTATATTTTTAATCTAATACATCTACCCCGACTATTTGTAATTTTTTCAATTAAATATATTTATCAAAAAAGGTTCATTAAGAACACTTTATCAGTAGATATAGCTAAAAGTAATAAAACAAATGATAGTAGTTTGGATGATCAGGATTTTAAAAAAATTACTGATTATTATGGTTATGCCGTCTCGGTAATGTTTGGAGAGACTTATTGCATATTAAGAGGAAAAAAAATGTCATTAAGAGAAAGAAGTTCTCTGACAAATCTTGCAGGATTGACAGGTTTATTTGATGATTTTTTTGATAAAAAAGAAATGACCGAAAGTTATATCAAAAATTTGCTCGAAAATCCATATAATAACCGAGGCAAAAACTCTAACGAACAATTATGCAACGCTTTTTACCTGAAAGCCCTCGAAAATTCAGCCGATATTGATTTGCTAAAAAGTTATGCGTTGAAAGTGACAGATGCACAAATACTTAGTAAAAAACAATTAAATCAAAACATTGATCAGGAAGAAATTAAAGCCATTACCTATCTTAAAGGCGGGAATTCTGTTTTGTTTTACAGATGTGCTTTAAATGAGGAAATGAGCGACCAAGAAAAACAATTGCTTTACAAACTGGGAGCTATCTGGCAATTAGAAAATGATATGCTTGATATATATAAAGATGGGAAAGATGGGATAAAAACGTTGGCTACAACCGAAAATAAAATGAATAATCTTCGGAAAACATACACTTCATTAATGGAAGAACTTGTTGACTTGGTATATCTGACAAAGTACTCAGATGCTAACAAAAAAATGTTTTTAAGAATTGTAGCACTGTTTGTTAGTATAGGATTTGTTTGTTTAGATATGCTAGAAAAAAACGAAAAATTAACAAATAATTCATTTGTTTTGGCTGAGTATGAAAGAAAACAATTAATTTGTGATATGGAGAAACCCGCAAATATCATGCAATCAATCCATTATTATGCAAAATGCAGAATATAATTATTCATTGTGTTTGATTAATAAATAACCAGACAAACCGGTGCTCCAACTTCAATTCGTTTTCCGGTATCAGCTAAAATACTGGTTATCTTATCCCGTTTAAATACAACAATATTATCGCTGCGTTGATTGGCAATCAGAATATATTTCCCATCAGGAGTAATTGTAAAATTACGGGGTCCAATACCACCTGTTGAAACCTTTTGTTTGAATATCAGCTTTCCATTTTTTTCAACTTCAAAACAGCTAATATCATTGACATTTCCACGATTTGTGGCATAAAGAAACTTTTCATCCGGAGAGAGATGAATATCGGCTGCACCATTTTCCATTCCTTCTTTTCGAACCACAGAAGTTTCTTGTAACAGTCGTAATTTTCCTTCTTTCATTTCCAAAACCGAGATTGTTCCATCCATTTCCTGTAGTAAATACAAGCGTTTTCCATCTCTACTGAAAGTTACATGACGAGGTCCACTGCCAGGCTTTACAGTTATACTGTCGTGTGGTACCAGAATCTCATTTATGGACTGTGAATTGTAACGATAAACTGTCACTTTATCAGTTCCTAAATCATTTGCAACTAAATACTTCCTATCGGGAGTTAAAATCACTTGATGAACATGTGGTACGCTTTGACGAGTTGGATTTATTCTTTTTCCCACATGTTGAATAAACTGTAACGTTTCGGTAATAGAACCATTTGCTTTCCGTCCAAATACAGAAATACTTCCACCCGAATAATTGGCTGTAAAAACATGATTTCGGGTAACTGACACATAACATGGTCCTGCTCCTTTGGTGAGTGTTGTGTTTATTAACTGTAACTTGCCTGATAAAATATCAAACGAAAAAGCACTTACAGCACTGGCATTGGAACTTTCATTTACTGAATAAACAAATTTCTTCTCGTCTGAAATGGCAATATAACTTGGATTTGAAACACCTGTAGCAACTGATTTTTTAGTAAAAATACCATTTTTCAAGTCTACATTATAGGAATAAATTCCTTCACTCTTACCGGTATTAGTATAGGTTCCTATTAACAAATTGTAAATATCCAATTGTGCAAAAAAAGGCTGAACTAAAGCAAACAAAAGATGGAATAAAAATATGCGTTTCATTGTTTATGATTTTTTATTAGGTTTCAAAAGTACGAATTTTAAATGAATTAATTGAATCGAAAAACAAAGTCTATTGAATTAGCGTTAGTTTGGTAATTACAATTTGAGTTTTATTGGAATAATAATCTTAATTCAAAATTAAACAACAATAATATGGCTGACTTACATGTAATTAAAACCGAATGGAAAGGCAATTTAGCTTTTGAAGCAAACATTAATGGACATAAATTAATGATGGATGCACCCATAGAAGGTGGTGGCACTAATTTGGGACCAAGCCCAAAGAAATTAATGTTTGTTGCTCTTAGTGGATGTACGGGTATGGACATGGTTTCAATCCTAAAAAAAATGCGTGTTGACATTGAAAAATGCAGTGTTGAAGTTCAAGGAGATGTTACTGAAGAACATCCAAAACATTATAGCAAAATGCATGTTATTTACGAATTTACCGGAAAAAATCTGCCAATGGACAAACTTCAAAAAGCAGTTAAAATGTCGGAAGACGCCTATTGTGGTGTCGGTGCATTATACCGCAAAGCAATTCAAGTAAGTTCAGAAATCAGGGTTATTGAGTCTTAAGTTTAATTCTTCATTCGCATATTCAACTCAGCATATACTTTTTGATAAATTGGTGTTTGAATTCCATGTTTTTGGCCAAGTTCAACTACAATTCCTGTCAGGGTATGTAATTCAGTATTTCTCTGGGAAATAAAATCACTGTGCATAGAAGCTGTGGTTTCAAAAGGTAATTTTTCGAGCTGATGAATTACTTTATTAATAATCGTATGTTCAATCTCAGCACCTTCGGCATTTGCAACCAAAAGTAACTCTTCTAACAGTTGGATAAGTGTGGATTTTCTGACTTCGTCAGTTAATAAAGCTCCAAAACTTACATTAAAATACGAAGTAAGCGATGCAGTAGAGGAAATAAAGAAAAATTTAGTCCAAATAGTAGTTAAAATATCTGTATGAAAAGTGGCATCGATACCGGCATTTTTCAATAATGTTTCAAACGAAAGTAACTTATTAGTGGTTTTGTTTTCAAAACCAAATTTAAATTTGTGAACATTCCCCGAACTTTCTACCACACCGGGTTTATTCAACCGTGCAACAATATAAACACAGCCATTCCAAACTTCAATTCCGGGTAACATAGCACGAATACGAATTGAATTATCAATTCCATTAAGCAATGGTAAAATGACTGTATTTGGTCCTACGCAAGGTTTTATTTGAACTATGGTAGTATCCAAATCATAACTTTTGGTGGTCATTATCACATAATCAGCTATTCCAATTTCCAACACATTATCGGTTACCAAAGTTGGTTGAACAATAAAAGTTCCGGTTTCTGTTATCAATGTTAAACCATTTTCTTTCACTTTTTTTAAATGCTCACCTCGTGCTACAAAATATATTTCAATTGACTTATCATCAATGTATTTTTTTGCCAATAATCCCCCGTAATACCCGCCAACTCCACCAAGTCCAACAATTACAATCTTTGTATTCATATCTACAATTCCTAAAAAAATCTGAGTGCAAAGTTACCGATTTCAAAGGAAACAAACTCGAAAAAAAGTATAAATCTCAGAGAGTTTTTCTGTGGAAAACACAAATGGAGACTTTATAATATCCGATTATTTATTTTAATTCAACTTATTGATATTGAACTCAATTAAACTATTTTCTTCTACTTCAAAGATTCGGTTGCTAAAAACAACTTCTAAGAGAACTATTCAATCTTTACAGTAATATTTTTCGCAATTTTCAAAGCAGTAGTAATGGTACTTAAATCGGCTGTTAAACTGCCATCGGCACCTGAACAGTGGCTGTGACCAATTGGTTTCAACACATATTCTGCTTTTCGATTATTTGTGTCAATTTCAGCCATGTACACCAATGCCGGTTGACAAGAAGTTTTATATTCATTATCGTAAGGTCGATCATTTGTCCACCATTCATTCCAATCCCACGATTGATTCAATTCCAACATTATTTTATATTTCCCGCTCAGAGGCTCTTCTGTAATGGAATTGAGCACAAACGATGCTGTTGGAGTTGCTCCGGTATAAGCATCCGCCACGGGTAGTTTTGGTGTAGGCAAATAGGTTCCAAATTCATTTTTCACACCACGTTGATGTGCCCAGAAAGGTAATGTTGCCGGACGTTGAATTTCGCCTGCCAACCAACGACCGGTTTTTCTACTGGCACGTTTAAATACGCCAAGTCCTATGCTTTCCGAAACATAAAGTGTTTGTATGTATTTTCCATATTCATCGGCTAACCAAATAGCAAACAATGGATGATTGTGCTCCTTACCTGCTTCAAGACGTATGGAAATAGTTGTTCCTGTGTTTTTAACACCATAATTTTCTTGTGAAAATACTTCGGGTTTCTTTTTGGCTGATATCGAGACCGAAATAATAAAGAGTAACGCAATAACTAATTTTGTTTTCATAATAGATGGTATGAAATATATTTTGATTTTTTAAAGTGAAAATTAAAAAAATCCTATTAGGCTGTTTTTTGTATTAATTTTATATGAGTATCGGGTGTTGTACCTAAAATTCATTTTTATAGCTAACAC
>JACDZH010000396.1 GCA_013426815.1 Paludibacter sp. | reverse complement strand
GGCCAAGGTCGAGCATCCTTTCCTGATCCTCAAGCGTTTGTGGGGGGTTGCCAAGGTCCGCTATCGCGGCCTGGCGAAGAACGCCAACCGGGCCTTTGCCATGCTGGCCGCAATTAACCTTCTCAAGCACGGCAGACCGCTGACGGGAGAGGTACGTCCGGCTTAAGCGAAAAACGGGGAAACACCCCCAGTTTCCATCTCCCAGTGAGCCTTCCAGCAATGAAATTCGCTCCCGTTTCATCATGCCGTCTCATTTCGCCGCTGCCAATGAAAATCTCGGCGCCTTGTTCAGCGTTTCCCTAGCATTTATTGACACAGTCATACTAGTAATCCCGTCGCTCAAGCAAAGCCTGCGCGACACTGGCGGCGTCCGAGTATTCCAACTCACTGCCTAGCGGCAGGCCACGGGCGATCCGACTGACCTTGATGCCACGAGGGTGGAGCATTTCGGAAAGGTAATGGGCGGTCGCCTCGCCCTCGTGCGTAAGATTGGTCGCCAAAATAACTTCCTTGACGATTCCGTCATTGGCGCGCGCCAGCAAACGATCAAATGCCAACTCACGCGGACCAACACCATCCAGCGGGCTTAATCTTCCCATCAGGACGTAATAAAGGCCACTATAGGCATGACTCTGCTCCATCGCATTGAGATCAGTTGGCATCTCGACCACACACAACTGCGAAGGATCACGTTTTGGCGAAAGGCAACGGTCGCAGACCTCGGCTTCAGTGAAATTATTACAACGGTTGCAACGCCGCAAACTCCTGAGAGCAGATTCAATTGCAAGTGACAAGCGGCCAGCACCACGTTGATCGTGCTGGAGAAGATGGTAAGCCATGCGCTGCGCAGACTTAGGCCCAACCCCCGGCAGACAGCGCAGGGCAGCGATCAGTTCATCTAGACTAGACGGCAGTGACATCCCAACCTCAGAAAGAACAAGGGCTTGCCGATTCGGCAAGCCCCGCTAATGATAAACAAGCTGACAATCAGATGGTCGGCATGAACTTGTTCAGCCAGCCCAGCAACAGCAAGAGCGGCAGGATGACAAACAGGAGAATGCCGGCCGCGAAGATGAAGTCGGTCATGACCGGACCATACTTTTCGGCAAGATTCTTGCCGAGGGTAGGCTCCGGTACCTGCTCGTAATACTTGAGTTCCGGATCATCCGTTTCCGCATCCTTGACACCGATCAGCATCGGAATCACGTGGCTGGTCTTGTGCCCGGCCGTGGCGATGAACGTGCCGACAATATGCATGCACACGAAAATCGCCACCGCGTGACCAAAATAGATATGCATATCCCGCACGCCGAACATGACATCATCGCCAAATTCGAACAGTTCATCTTCCCACTCGGGGGGCACCATGTCGCCCAGCAGGCCCATTTGCTCGCCGGAACTGTAGAGGAGCAGGCCCAGCACGCAGGTCGCCAACAGCATGGTGATCAGGGTGAAAACCATCGGCGCACCGAGCGGATTGTGCGAGATGGTATGCATCGGGTGGCCGGTCACGGAATCGATGGCGTACTTGATCGTCGTCTTCGGGCCATAGATGAAAGTCAGGAAGCGCGCCGAACGCGAACCGACGAAGCCCCAGATGATACGGAACAGCATGTACGCCATGATCACGTAGGCCGTGTAGATATGCAGCGGAAACTTGTCTTTAGTGATGTAAACGGCGGCAAAGCAGAGAACCATGGTCCAGTGGCCGATACGGACGACGGGATCCCAGCCCTTGACGAAGACGCGCTTGGGTGCAGCAGCGGCGTTTTGGGGTTTGCTCATTTTTTTATTCCAATTCGACTCAAAAACAGGCCGACAGCATCAAGAGGAGGAGCTATCGGCCCGACGAGGTCATGAAGCTTATTGCGCGAGGATGTACCGGGCGACGTTGCTGAGTTCCTTCGGGTCC
>JACDZH010000049.1 GCA_013426815.1 Paludibacter sp. | reverse complement strand
AACTCCGATGATACAACTTTTTGACACACTTTCTTATCCCGAACTCAGGTTATTAGCTTTTAAAAGCAAAACCATAGTATTGAAAGAACCTAACAGCAACGAAATACATTCAAAAACCCGCATCTCCTGAACTTTTTTTAGTTTTCCTGCCCACACAATACTATGTGGATTAATTTCAAAAAAAAATTAACAAATGAAATTTATAACTATTGATAATAGAACTATTATGTTTTTTAATACATGTTTCTTTGAAATTATTTTTATTTTTAGCTGATTAATGATAAAAGTTAATACCTAGTAGTACTGCAAACGAAAAACCAGTTGTATTTCCTTCACTTATATTGACATCCCTGTATGTTAATCTTCCTTTGATATCAATTATCTTTTTTTTACTTTTTAAAATTTCATAACCTAAAGAAGTTACAAAGCCTATTCCGTTGTAATACTTTGTTTCATTGGTATCTGTATCAGGATTTTTTATGTCATAGAATACTGGTGAATCACCAGCCATACCTATACCACCCGAAATCCAGAGTTTATCGGAAGTCCAATACTGAATAGTAGGAGCTAAAACTCCAAAATCTCTCTTACGCGCTCTTCCTACTCCTTCATAATCATAAGTAGAAACATTGGAAGTAATTAGAAGTGCTAAATTTGAATTAAGCATATAACCCACTTTTAAATCTAAGGCTAAATCAAATAAATTTTTCGTTTTACCAGGAAATTTTAAACTTGATTCGGCAGCACCAATCGAAGTTCCAAATACAAATCCTTTACGGATAATACCATTCTTCTCTTGTGCATTAATTGACAGGCATAATGATAAAAGAAGCATACTAACAATCATTGTTGATTTCATTTTCATTGTTGTTTTCATTGTCGTTTATTTTTAAAATTTATAATGCAAAAATAAAGCAACACAAAATGAAAAAAGTTACCTCTGGTTAATAAAATCAAATACTTAATCTTTTTCTTAATCTACTCAAACTTTGAGTTGTTATTCCCAAATATGATGCAATATGCTTCTGATGTATTCGTTGTATCATTTTTGGATATTTTTCAAAAAGTTCAAGGTATCTTTGTTCGGCAGTTTTTAATAGTAAGTCAATCTGTTGTTGTTGCTTTTCAATAAAGGTATTTTCGGCTGAAATCAGAAAAATCATGCTTCCCATTGGTGTTTTCTTCAATATATCAATATTTTTTTTTGATATTCTCAAAGCAGTTGTTTTTTCGAGTGCAAGGGTTTCTATGGGCGAAGGTTCACCCGTAATTAATGACATTTCATCAGCAAAAAAATTATTATCCAAAAATAAATCAAGGCATACATAATTATTTTCTTTCCAGATAAATGCCCCACAAGCTCCGTCTAAGATAAAATATCCGTACTTTTCAAATTGTCCTGAATATTTTATAATTTCATTTTTGTTGTATTTAACTTCCTCACACATTTCCGAAAATGTGCTCCACAATTCGATTGGAGCATCAAGGTATTTATCAAACGATTTCTTGAGAATTTCAGCAATCATAATTTTTATGTATCGTTATTATTTATACCTTTTTTATCTTTTTAGAATTTAGACAATCGAGATTTCACTTTTTAATCGAGTCGTTGAAATCTCTATAAAAATATTTTGATTGTTGGTTATACCATTTTCTCACCTAGCTTTTCTACTTCCGCTAACCATTTTGCCCTTTTAGCTTCGGATGATGATTTTATTGGCGAAAACGAGGATACCTTTACAGGCTTAAAACCTGAAAACTCCAAAACACCTACCCTTACAGCATTGTGACCTGCATTTTTATAAAACAAAGAATAAAACCAACCGGGAGTGTCCATTGTAACTATCATTCGTGCCGATTTGCCGGTCAACAGTTTGTCCCACATAGGTGAATTTTCGCGGTATTTGAATGCAAAATCGGGTACAAACGCACGGTCGAACAGTCCTTTAAGTTGAGCCGGATAGGTTGCCCACCAGTTGGGATAAACCAATACCAAATGGTCGGCATCTTTTATATCCTGTTGAATTTGAATTAAATCCGGTTCCATTTCCATGCGTTTTTTATAGCCATAGCGCATCACAGGGTCGAAATCTAAATCGATCAAGTTTACTAACTTACAGTTAGCGCCGCTTTTTAAGGCTCCTGCTTTATAGCTTTGTGCCAATGCAGCACATAAACTATCATCCTTAAGCGGATGAGCGTTGATAATAATTATCTTTTTCATATTTAATATAATTTACTTGTATTATAAAGATAAAGAATGCGGATGCCTGCTGATTGAGCAGTTAGAAAACGGATTTGAAAACAGGATTTTAAATTTACTTCGTAAATTGATTTTGATTGTATCCGATTTCTCTCAAATCATTTTGCAAATCCCAAAATCAATATCCGTATTAAACCCGTTATTTCCGTTTAATCCGCATTATTCTGTTACTTATTTGTCCAACCAAATTCTGAACTCATGAGCGCGCGCGTTGCTCACAAATACTTCGTCGGTAGGTAATGGTTCTAATATGATTTTCATGCGGCTTTTGGACAGCACATTGATTTTTTTGATAGCATTCATTGAAACAATATATTGCCTGTTTACCCTAAAAAATTCTTTTGGCGACAACATTTCTTCCAATTTATCAAGCGAAAAATCTACTGCATAGCTTTTTCCCTGTGAAGAAGTCAGGAAAGTGGATCTTTCAACTGAATAAAAGTAAGTAACTTCGGATGTTTTTACAGTTATCAGATTTGCTCCAGAACTAACCAAGAAACGTAGTTTGTATGCCTCATTTTCTTTTTGCAACAACGAACTTAAAAACTGCCAATCTGCTTTTTGAGGCTGATTCAGTTTTCGGAACTTTTCGATGCTTCGCTCAAGTTCTTCTTTATGAATTGGTTTCATCAAGTAGTCGATACTATTCAGTTCAAAAGCACGGAATACATATTCGTCATAAGCAGTAGTAAAAATCACCGGACTGCTAATTTCTACTTGCTTAAAAATTTCGAAACTGATTCCATCGCCCAACTGAATATCCAAAAACATCAAGTCCGGAACCGCTGCATTTTTCAAAAAACTCACAGATGATTCTATGCTATCGCAAATCTGAATTATTTCTAAGTCGGGAGCAATTTCGGTTATCAGTTTCGATAATCGTTTAGCTGCAGGATGCTCATCCTCAATTAATAAAACTCGTTTCATATTTTTTTAAGCAATAGAAATAAATCGTTTATTAATAATAATTAAACAAAAAATAGTATGCGGTATAAACGTTAAAAGCTGATTTAAATATCACCTTTGACACTGTGTTTAAAATAAGATTATGCTATATCGACTCCATTATATTTGGGAAGAATCCGAATTAAATCAGTTAAATATTATCCAAATATCTGCCATAAATCTGTGTTAAATATCGTTATATTAAAATACAAAATTACACATTCTTATTACATTTTTTTTAATTTAGAGTTATTAACGGAATAGTAACACAAAAGCGATTTTCATTCGATTCAATTTTCACAGCATCAACCCCAGCAAAGCGGTAACGACCTTCGATGTTTTTCAAGCCTTGACCAGTGGAGTCCGGATTTTGTTTTTTTTGAAGATTATTTTCAATTGTAAGACTATTTTCGCTACTATATACTTTAATATGAAGCGGTTTGCTTGTCGACACCACATTGTGATTAAAGCAGTTCTCCAATAGCATTTGCATTGCCAATGGAGGCAAATGCTTTTGCAAATCCTCTGGTTTAATGCTAATAGTTACATTGAAATTGTCGCTAAAACGTTGTTTTTGCAAATGAATGTATTTTTCTGCATTTTCCAGCTCTTCGCGCAACGTTACCATTTCGCAGGTATTGCTTACCAAAGCATAGCGCAAAAAATCCGACAAATCCTGCACATATTTTTCTGCAACTGGATGTTCGTCAAGCATGGTAATCAGGCTATTCAGACTGTTGAACAAAAAGTGAGGATTTACCTGTGCTTTGAGTGCGTTGTACTTCGCTTGCAGGTTGTCTTTTTCCAAACTTAACGACTTTGAAAAGTTCAGTTTCCACTGTTTGTAAAAAAATACAGCTTCGTGAATTGTAACAATCAAGAATGTAATTAATATTGTAAATAAGATATCGGTTGAATTCGTTTTTAGTGCTTTACTTAAACAAACATCGTCGTTGAAGGCATACAAAAACCCCATACAGATAATAAAAACAAGCAATAGTATAACTATCATAAGTACTTCGAGAAGTATATGTTTAGTAGGATAGTGTTCCCATGGGAAAATATTCCAGCTAAAAGCAACAATAGTCATACTTCCGCCCCAAAGAAATGCTGTGTTTAAAAAAGAGGGCAACAGTGTATTGACAAAATTCACTTCTTTACCTCCAAAAGTGTCGAATATTAACCCAATAAACAATGCTATTACTATAACCATAAGCAAAAATATGTACCACTTGGAGTAAAACCAACCGAATTTTTCTTTATCAAAAATCATAATTTATATTTTTTGCTTTTAAATCCGAATCTCAACTGCTATTATGTTTCTTTTGTTATTGATGGTAGTTTACTTCACAAATAGGGGCTTGGGGCAGCAATAAAACAATTTTCATACTACCCTATATCCCCTAAAGCGGACTTGAAATTACCATTTATTGGTACATCTTGTTAAAAATGAATTTAATCCCAAATTGTCCATTAGAACCACAATTACCTTTTTAAATATTATTAGCACTCAAAAAGGACTGTTTTTGATGAATTAATGCTGAATATACATTTTGATTATCAATATGTTAATCTCAAACTTTCTAATGGCGCCCATTAGAAAAATATAGTTTTATTAACATATACCCCTAATGGACAATTTGGGTTAATTTTTCTAAAGTAGAACGTATTTAACTACAAATATAATTCAAATATTTAGAAATTGATACGATATAGGAACATTGGCATAAATCCTTGCTGATATGTAGTAGTAATCTCTAGAAGTTGTGTATTGTATTGTTCGGAGTAGATGTTTTTGTAGTTGGTTACATTTTGTAAGTCAACACCCCATTCTTGAGAAAATTTGCCTTTGTTTTGTTTATATCCGATGCGTAAATCGAAACGGAAATAATCTTTGTATCTATTGACATATGCTTTCGAATAATCATACTTTTGTTCTCCTGCCACTTTCGATGCCGCCAGATCAATAGGAACATATCTTAGCCCACCTGCCAATACAGTACGAGCATCAAAAGTCATATAATTCTTCTTTTTCCCAACTTTAAATTCGTAGCCTGCTAACAAATTCATTGCAAAATTCGAATTAAAGGCTGTGTTTCTCCAAAGCTGATCGTAAGCTCTGTATTTCGAATCGTAAAGAGAAATTGTCATTAATGCGTAATATCCATTGCTTAAGAATTTTTCGAGTGTTAATTCTAATCCGTAGTTATAACCTTTACCTTTGTTTTCCATACTATCAACATCTGCAATATAGTAATTACTACCTGAATTTAACATTGAAAATTCTTTTTCGACTCTTGATATTGGAACATTGTAGATTTGTTGATAATATGCTTCGGATTTAATACGGAAATCTTTACTAACATGCCAATCATATCCCGCAACATAATGATTAGATCGAGTGAATTTCAAACTTTTGTTATTTTCAGCATAAGTTCCGTTACTTTTGTTGTATTGTTTATAATAATAGGTTGTACGCGGTTGAATTTGACTATTCAAACCATATCCCAAACTAAATATATGTTTCTCGACAGCTTGCCATTGAAATCCCAAACGAGGTTCTAATGCACTTTCTTTACTTAAGTCATAATACTGAAAATGCAATCCACCATTTAATGTTAAAACATCAGTAAATTTATGTTGATAACTTACGTAGGTTTTGTATAATGTAGAAGGTTTATCGTTTACTTCGGTTAGAATAATGCGTTTGTCGATTGATTTCATATAAACCGAATCGTTGAATGAAGTGATAAAACGGTTTGTCGAAAAGCCTGAAGTAATGTAATTTTTTGCATTAAATCTATGTTTTAACTGAATAGAAGCAGTCAATTTATTTTCATCCAATTTTCCTCCATAGTTTAAAAAATAAGTTTTGTTTACATAATCAATTGTATCGTTTTTAGTTGTAGAATTAGAATTTTGATACGAAATTGAAGTTTTGAGTTTTGAAGTTTCACCCAGCATAAGAGTATGTGTAAGCAATCCAACATTAAGACCAGCACCAAAATCAGTTGCATAACCAATTTGATTGTGTGTTGAAACTTCTTCTTTATTAAATGTACGCCCCAACTTAATAAAGCTATTTCCAAAAATACCTACAAATTTAAAACGTCCAATTTTACTTGTGGGTAAATCTACAATTACTGAAAGATCTTTGTATTCTGGAATAGCAGTTCCAGTTCCTAAATCCATCCCCATTTTGCTTGCCAAATCCAAAGTTGAATAACGGTAATCGGCAATAAATGAGCCATTACGGATTAATTTTCCCAACTTAATAGGGCCTTCAACTGCGGCTTCAAATCCGTTAAATCCTACTTGTCCAGTAAATTCATATTTTTGTTTATTACCCGATCTTAAATTCAAATCGAATACTCCGGAAAGAGCATTACCATATTCGGCAGGGAAAGCACCTGTAATAAAATCGGAGTTGGCAAGTAAGTTATTGTTCAACATGCTTATAGGTCCACCGGTTGTACCTTGTGCACCAAAATGGTTAGGGTTTGGTACGTCTACACCTTCAATTCTCCAAAGTAATCCCATAGGTGAATTTCCACGAATTATAATATCGTTTCGGTTATCGTTACCCGATACAACACCTGCAAAATTCGATACCATGCGGGCTGGATCACCAAGACTACCGGCAAAACGTTCAGTTTCTTCGATACTAAATGAACGGGCACTAATCATAGCCATTTCGTTCAATGGTTTTTCTTTGGTATGAGTGCCTTTTACAACTATTTCTCCTAAATTTGTTACTTTTTCTTCAAGTTTAAAGTTTAGTGCAGATTCTTTACCTGTAATTACCATAATATTGGGTATTGTTTGAGCTTTATAACCAACAATTGTAGCAGTAAAAGTTCTACGTCCAGGTTGAATATTTGTCAATACGAATTCTCCATTATTATCGGTATTGGTACCAATAATTGGATTTGATTCTACAACTACTATTGTTGCTCCTACAATTGGGCTACCTGTAAATGCGTCAACAACGACACCACGAACAGTTTGTCCATTTTTTTGTGCAAATCCACTAAATGTTGCTAATAAAAGAGCGAGAGTTAAAATTAAATTTCGTTTCATATTATTTTATTTAAATTGTTTATGGTACAAAAATAATTCTACATTTATAAAATCTAAAATTAAACATACTGAATGAGAAAATAATCGAACTGAATGAGAATTTCTATATATAATTGATTAATTAATGCCAAAATTACTTGAAATATTAAACATTGTCAACTTTTTCAGTAATCTATTAGATAATTTCGGACATAATTTCCGATTCTTTATTATGGATAAGATTTTGCTGCATTAAATGTTGTAATTTTTAAATATATAAAAAGCTATGAACCTTAATAATTTTACACTCAAATCGCAAGAAGCCATTCAACATTCCATCGAACTGGTACAATCAAATGGGCAACAAGTGGTTGAAACTCCACACTTATTCAGAGCATTATTATTAAAAGGTGAAGATTTAACCCAATTTTTATTTGGAAAAATGGGCGTAAATATTTCAAATTTGCAAGCTATTGTTGATAATATGATTGCCGGTTTTCCCCGTGTATCGGGAGGTGAGCCCTATCTTAGTCGTGATACTAACGCAGTATTACAGAAAGCAACTGAACTCTCAAATAAAGCTGGTGATCAGTTTGTTGCGTTAGAATATTTATTATTAGCTTTTATTGTTGAAAAAAACACACTATCTAAAGTGTTAAAAGATGCAGGGATTTCAGAAAATGAATTGCAAAAAGCTATCAATGAACTTCGTAAAGGCGCAAAAGCAGATTCTGCAACAGCAGAAGAAAATTACAATTCATTGAACAAATATGCCATCAATCTTAACGAACAAGCACGTGCCGGAAAACTTGATCCGGTGATTGGACGCGATGAAGAAATACGCAGAGTTTTACAAATTTTGAGTCGTAGAACTAAAAATAATCCAATATTAATTGGTGAACCAGGCGTTGGAAAAACTGCTATAGCCGAAGGATTAGCACATCGAATTGTGAGAGGTGATGTACCTGAAAATTTGAAATCGAAACAAATTTTCTCTTTGGATATGGGCGCATTAATTGCCGGAGCAAAATATAAAGGTGAATTTGAAGAAAGATTAAAATCGGTTGTAAATGAAGTGATTAAAGCCGAAGGTGAAGTTATATTATTTATCGACGAAATTCATACTTTGGTAGGTGCTGGTAAAAGCGATGGTGCCATGGATGCAGCAAATATCCTGAAACCGGCTTTAGCCAGGGGGGAATTGAGAGCTATAGGCGCTACAACATTGGATGAATATCAAAAATATTTTGAGAAAGACAAAGCGTTAGAACGACGTTTTCAAATAGTAATTGTTGATGAACCTGATATTGCAAGTACTATTTCAATATTACGTGGTTTGAAAGAAAGATATGAGAATCACCATAAAGTAAGGATTAAAGATGATGCCATCATTGCAGCTGTAGAACTTTCAAATAGATATATAACCAATCGTTTTTTACCAGATAAAGCTATTGATTTAATGGACGAAGCTGCAGCAAAACTTCGTTTGGAGGTTGATTCTATTCCCGAAGAATTGGATAAAATTGAGCGTAATATTAAACAACTTGAAATAGAACGGGAAGCAATTAAGCGTGAAAATGATACCAGAAAATTGGCACAATTGAACGAAGAAATTGCCAATCTTAAAGAAGAAGGGAAAGAAATGCGTGCGAAATGGTCAAGCGAAAAGCAACTAATTGACAGCATTCAACAAAAGAAAATTGAAATTGAAGATTTAAAATATCAAGCCGAGAGAGCCGAACTCGAAGGTAATTACGGACTTGTGGCTGAAATTCGTTACGGAAAAATTAAAGCGGCTGAAGAACAAATTATTCAGTTTCAAACCAAACTGGCTATTATGCAAGGTGCTCACGCATTGATAAAAGAAGAAGTTGATAATGAGGATATTGCAGATGTTGTGAGTCGTTGGACAGGTATTCCGGTGAAAAAAATGTTGCAAAGTGAAAAAGATAAATTGTTACATTTAGAAGATGAATTACATTTACGGGTAGTAGGGCAGGATGAAGCTATACGGGCTGTTTCGGACGCTGTTCGTCGTAGTCGAGCAGGTTTACAAGATCCAAAACGCCCCATTGGTTCCTTTATTTTTTTGGGGACTACCGGCGTAGGAAAAACTGAACTTGCAAAAGCATTGGCTGAATTTCTGTTTGATGATGAAAATATGATGACACGAATTGATATGAGCGAATATCAGGAAAAATTCTCTGTAACACGTCTGATTGGTTCGCCTCCAGGATATGTTGGCTATGATGAAGGTGGTCAATTGACCGAAGCTATTCGTCGGAAACCTTATTCAGTAGTGCTTTTCGATGAGATTGAAAAAGCACATCCTGATGTATTTAATGTGCTGTTACAAGTATTGGATGATGGACGTTTGACTGATAACAAAGGTCGTATGGTGAATTTCAAAAATACCATTATCATAATGACTTCCAATATTGGATCTTCTTTGATTCAGGAAAGTTTTGAAAATATGACAGAAAAGAATCATCTGGAAGTACTTGAAAGAACTAAAATTCAAGTTTTTGAATTGTTAAAACAAACCATACGTCCTGAATTTTTGAATCGAATAGATGAACTGGTTATGTTTGCACCACTCAATATTAAGCAGATAGAAGAAATTGTACAAATGCAGTTAACAACACTTCAAAAAACACTGCTTGAGAATGGTATTCGGTTGGAAGTAACCAAAAGCGCTTTGAATTTGATTGCTAATTTAGGTTTCGATCCTCAATTTGGAGCCAGACCTGTAAAGCGAGCAATTCAGAAATATGTACTTAACGATTTATCAAAACAGTTGATTTCGGGCAAAGTACACAGCGATGAGACTATAATTGTTGATACTAGCGAAGATGGATTGATTTTCAATGAAAAATAATTTTAGTTTTAAAATAAAAAAAAGACGAAATGTAGCTTTTGCATTTCGTCTTTCTTGTTGTCAATTTTTTTTTACAATCCTTTTTCCGACAAATAGCGTTCAGCTTCTATAGCAGCCTGACAACCTGTTCCGGCAGCAGTAATGGCTTGTCGGTAATGTGGGTCAGACACATCACCTGAAGCAAATACGCCGGCAATATTGGTTCGAGGTGTTCCCTGAATGGTTTTTATGTAGCCAACTTCGTCAGTTTCGATCCATGGTTTGAAAATTGCTGAATTTGGTGTATGACCAATCGCCAGAAAAAATCCATCAATATCTATATGAACCTGCGATTCATCTTTTTTTCCTCGACGTTTCACCAGATTTGCACCCTGAACAACACCAATGCCTGTCAAACCAAGCGTTTCGTGCTCAAACAGCACTTCGATTTTTGGGTTGTTTAACACACGTTCCTGCATAATTTTTGATGCCCGTAAAAAATTTTTACGTACAATCAGATAGACTTTGTTTGCCAAACCTGACAGATAAGTAGCTTCTTCGCAAGCAGTATCGCCACCGCCAACAACGGCAACAGTTAGTTTCCGGAAGAAAAAGCCATCACAGGTAGCACAAGCAGAAACTCCCGAACCAGCATATTTTTGTTCGTCGGATAAACCAAGATATTTTGCAGTAGCACCAGTAGAAATGATAATTGTTTCGGCTTCAATTACGGTTTCTCCATCTACTGTAACTTTATAAGGCGCAGATGACAAATCGGTTGCAGTTACAGCACCAAAACGAATATCGGCCCCAAAACGTTCTGCTTGTTTTTGGAGGTCTTGCATCAACTCATTTCCTGTTGTTCCCGAAGGATATCCCGGAAAGTTTTCAACTTCGGTAGTGGTTGTTAATTGACCTCCCGGTTGCATTCCTTCATATAAAACCGGTGATAAATTGGCACGTGAAGCGTAAATAGCTGCAGTATATCCCGCTGGTCCTGAGCCTATAATAAGGCAACGTACTTTTTCCATTTTATTTTTCTTAAATTTATAATAATATCAATATTCAATTTTAAAGTGGAGAAATGAAAAGTATTACTTTATCGTAAATTATATCCTTAAATACTATCTGAGGTCATTCACCACAACACCTTTATGTTTACCAACGATGAAAATAAATTCATTATCAGCAACTTTTACTTCTTTCTGAAAATTTTGGAGAGATAGGTGTGAGGTACTTCCATTTTTATTAAACAGTTTAATTGAAACGAGATTATTCGTGCTTTTGTTCACCTGAACCTCAATTTTTGAAATATCCTGATTTTTTAATTTGGTTAGCATTTCGATGCAGTAATTTTGTGGTGTTGTTGTTTTTGAGGAAAAACGAATTGAACTTTTGGTTTTGAAACCCGATAAAATTGCCATGGGATTTGTTTCGGACAATTCTTTTTCGGAGGGTTCAGTAATTGATACTTCGTTATTTTGAGTTAAATATGACCATTGAGTTTTTCCATCAAAAAACACTTTCATTTCATTCATTTCCAATACAAACTTATTTCCCTTGATCGTAAATGTTCCTGTCGCAACTTGTTCTTGTGAATTACTTTTGGGGCTATAAGTCAATTTAAAAGCAGTTTTAATGGCATTGACTTTAGCGTCAGTCAATAAATCGACAATAATTTTTTCAGCTTGTGAATTGTTTTGAGCAGCAATGAATTGAAATGATATAAAAACAAGAGCAAGAATGTTATATAATCCTTTGGTCATTTTTAGAGTTTTGCTTTAATAAATTAAAATTTGAATCTTCTCCGAAAAGCCAGTAATTTGAATACAGAATACACTGAATTGACAGATTATCACTAATTATTTCACAAGATTATTTTCAATTATTTGAAAATTAAATATATATGGACTTTACAATTATCGTGCTTTTTCGTCATTACCGTTTATTCTGTTTGCCAATGATTTTCGGAGTGAACTCAAATTTAGAATATTTATTTTAAACATTAAAAAAGTAGTCTGTTATAAATGTTTCAAAATTTGTTCCAAATGCATACTGTCCAATACCAGTACCTGACGGGCTTTACTTCCTTCGAATGGTCCAATTATACCGGCAACTTCCAATTGGTCAACAATACGTCCTGCACGGTTGTATCCGATAGAGAATTTCCTTTGTATCAGGGAAGTAGAACCTTGTTGATTAGCTACAATTAGATGTGCAGCTTCTTCGAAAAGAGGATCACGTTTGGTCATATCTACTGAAATCGCATCAATTCCATCTCCATCCGGTCGAATATATTCCGGCAAATAGAATGCAGTCGGATAGCTTTGTTGTTGTTTGATATGATGTACAATATTTTCGACTTCAGGTGTATCTACAAAGGCGCATTGTACCCGAATTAAATCGTTTCCCTGTGAAAAAAGCATATCACCGCGTCCCACCAACTGATTTGCTCCGGGCGAGTCGAGAATGGTACGTGAATCAATCATAGACGAAACACGGAAAGCAACACGTGCAGGGAAATTTGCTTTAATTACACCTGTTATAATGTTCACCGACGGACGTTGTGTGGCAATAATCATGTGAATTCCCACTGCACGAGCCAACTGAGCAATACGTGCAATAGGCATTTCTACTTCCTTACCGGCTGTCATAATTAAATCACCAAATTCGTCAACAATTACAACAATATATGGCAAAAATCGGTGTCCTTTTTCAGGATTCAAGTGGCGAACTGTAAATTTCTCGTTGTATTCTTTCAAGTTACGGACATGTGCTTTTTTGAGCAAATCGTATCGGTCATCCATTTCTTTACAAAGTGAATTTAATGTTTCTACCACTTTGCTGGTATCGGTAATAATCGCATCTTCTCCATCAGGAAGTTTTGCCAGAAAATGTTTTTCGATATCACCATAGATGTTAAATTCCACTTTTTTCGGATCAACCAATACTAACTTTAATTGCGAAGGATGTTTTTTGTAAAGTAGTGAAGTAATTATTGCATTTAGCCCTACCGATTTTCCTTGTCCTGTGGCACCTGCAACCAGTAAGTGTGGCATTTTAGTTAAATCAACCATAAAAATTTCATTCGTAATTGTTCGTCCAAAAGCCACAGGAAGTTCGAATCTAGATTCCTGAAATTTCTTGGAAGCAATAATCGAATGCATCGAAACAACTTGTGGATCGATATTTGGTACTTCAATGCCAATTGTTCCTTTACCTGGAATTGGTGCTATTATACGAATGCCTGTTGCAGCTAAACTTAGCATAATATCATATTCCAAATTCCGGATTTTCGATATTCGAACACCTGCTTTTGGTACAATTTCGTATAAAGTTATAGTTGGACCAACTGTTGCTTTAATAGTGACAATTTCGATCCCGTAATTTTGCAAGGTAGTAATAATACGGTTTTTATTAGTAGTCTGCTCCACCATGTCAATTTGCGTTTCATTGTCAGTACCATAAATTTTTAATAAATCCAAAGTTGGTGATACATAATGTGATAAATCTAATGTAGGGTCATATTTACCCAATTTGGCAACATTGTAATATGGGTCTTCGTTGTCATTATCAGTTATACCTGTATCTTCAGCGTCCACTGCAAAATTTTCTGATGGAACAATTGGTTGTTGAATTTCAAACGGAACATCTTCATTTTCAATTTGTTCTGGCTCTATGATAATTTCTTCTTCATTCTCATTTCCTTTAAATATCCAATCATCGGGGATGATTTCTGTTCCAACAGCCACATTTGCCTCTTCAACCTCATCATATATTTGATTATCAACAATTTCAGCAGATTTTGGATTTTTTGAGAAAAGATTTTTGAGAAATGGAATGGTGGCTTTTGAAGATATAATGCAGTAAACCAGAAATGTTCCAACCAACGAGATTATTACACCCGGAAATCCAATATAAGAAACAAGCCATTTACTTACTTCATCACCGTGTTGTCCACCTAATGAAAATGAAAAAGTATATTTTTCGTAAAAAGGGGTAACTACAAAACCAAGTAAAACTGAAATCCAAATCAACCAAAATGAACTATGAAAAAATGCTTTCCATAATGATGAAATGCGCACATTCATTAATCGAAAAGCCATTATTATTCCGAAATATATAATTGCAAAAGATGAAACTCCAAACCAACTATTGATAAAGGTTTCTGCCAATATAGCTCCAGTTACCGATGCCCAGTTTTGTACAGATGAACGCATGAGTTGCATTTCACTCCATGTATGATCCTGCACAATGCTTTGATCATTTGCACCGGTAATAAAATAGGATATAAATGAAAAACACAAAAATAAAACACCTAAAAGTAAACCTAAGCCCACTATAAAGCGGGTTCTTTCAGCAGATATGAAATCTTTTAATTTTTTTCCAAAGCTCGATTCATTTGGATTAGTTAGCTTTTTATCTGTTTTAGGTTGGGATTTTTGTTCCAATTTTGGTTCTAGATTGGGAGTGGTCTTAATTGGTTTTTTCGGCGCCATGTTTAATTAAGTGATAGAAATTAACTAAAGTGATTGGGTTGATAATTAAATGTTTGAAGGTTTTTGGTATATGCTATCAGTTAATACAAGAACATTAAGCAAATATTAAGTAAATGTAGACTTCTTATTTAATTTGCAAAAATAATAAAAAGGAACGCGTGAATCTCATCTTTTACTGTAAATTTGCATAAAAAAGAACTGCAAAATTTTTAATAGGATTTAAATATTTAATATCTCAACCAATTTATCAAATTACGGGAATGAGAAATACAAATTTTAAAAAATTTAAATGACTAGAAAAGAACGATATAAACATATTGTAAATTGGTTCATCGAAAATGTCCCAATAGCAGAAACTGAATTACATTACAAAGATCCATTTGGATTGCTTGTTGCAGTGATACTTTCGGCACAATGTACAGATAAACGTGTAAACTTGATTACGCCTCGTTTATTGGCTGATTTTCCAACACCTAAAGTAATGGCAGACTCTAAACATGAAATAATTTTCGATTATATTCGAAGTATTTCTTATCCAAACAATAAAGCCAAACATTTAATAGGTATGGCACAAAAACTTGTTTTAGATTTTGGTAGTGTGATGCCTGATAATATTGAAAAACTTCAAACCTTGCCGGGTGTGGGACGTAAAACTGCAAATGTAATTTTATCTGTTGTTTTTGATAAACCCGCAATGGCAGTTGATACACATGTATTTCGAATTTCTGAACGTTTGGGGTTAACTACCAATTCCAAGAATCCATTGCAAACAGAAAATGAGTTGGTTAAATACATTCCTGCTAAGTTGATTCCTAAAGCGCATCATTGGCTTATCTTGCATGGAAGATATATTTGTATAGCCCGAAAACCCAAATGTGAAGTTTGTGGATTAAGAGAATGGTGTCGTTATGCTAATCCGGTGAAATGAGAAGTGTTAATTTATTATGATTTTTGTATATACTTTTTAATTTCTCATTGTTAAATGAATAATTATCTTTTGCAATTTGCTAATAACTTTGTACCTTTGTAGTTCAAATTAAAAATTATTTTAAAATTATGATAGATGAAGAATTAGTACGTTGCCGCCCTTGTGGTTATGTGATGAAAGAGAGTGAGTTAGGTGATGTTTGTCCCGCTTGTGGATTACCGCGGAATGTATTTGAACCTTATCGCGAAAAAGTATCGTCCAATCGGTTGTTTATCCTTGGACTAGACATCCATCCAATTGCAATTCATCTTTCTCAGACTTTTGTGGCATTGACACCAGCTTTGATTATTTTCCATTATTTTTTTCCTAATTTTCAGGAAATTATTGTACATTCTGTTATCTACTTTTCAATTTTTATGCTTCCAATATCGCTTCTAGTCTCAACAGTTTCGGGAGTTGTAGATGGTATAACAAGGTTTAAGACACTACAAACACCAATGCTTAAATCGAAAATAATTTATAGTTTATTGATCTTGATTTTATCTATAATTCAATTAATTACCTCTACCTCTAATGTTTACCATTGGTATACCTTATTACTTGGAATGGCAATTTTTGGTTGTGCTGTAAAATTAGGTCTTCTAGGTAAAAGACTTCTTGATGTAATTTTACCTGGAAAGTATGTGCCACGAAAAAAGAAATCGACTACAGCTTCAAAGAATTAATTTTTTGACATCATACCAATTTTTAATAATAAAGCCATACTTTTGATTATTCTAAGGTGGGGCTTTATTTAACGGATTAAATGTAAATAATATATTTTTATTAAAAAAAACGTAACTTTCAAGGTTGTGAGATTGTTGAATTATATTTGTGCCCTAACCATTCTATCGTTTCCTGATAAGTCTTTTCGAATTTCAATACACAAGAATCCAAGTTCTATGAGTAAATCAGTACAAACTTTTCCGGCATCGCAATGAATTTCGAAATAAAGTTTTCCGTTGGGTTTTAAGTGACTTTTTGCAAAATTTGCAATTTTGCAATAGAAAATCAGCGGATCTTCATCGTCAACAAACAGAGCAAGATGCGGTTCGTAATCCAATACATTTTGAGAAATTTCGCTTTTCTTTTTCTCGGGAATATAGGGTGGATTACTTACAATAATGTTCCATTTTTGATTGATATTGACATCATTGAGAATATCTACATTTGCAAAACTAACTTCCAACTGATTCTTTTTTGCATTGTTGTATGCTGTTTTTAAAGCACTTTCCGAAATATCAAAACCAGTTACATTTGAGTTTGAAAATTTGTTTTTCAGACTAATAGCAATACAACCGCTTCCTGTTCCAATATCAAGAATATCAAGTTGAGTATGCTGATTATTTTCATTACAAATCCATTCTACCAACTCTTCAGTTTCAGGACGGGGAATTAATACCGATTTATTTACTGAAAATGAAAGTCCGAAAAACTCCGTTTCGCCCAAAATATACTGAATTGGCATATATAATTTCAATTTTTCAATAAAACCTTCTACAATATGAGCTTGTGATTCAGAAAAAATTGTACTTTTGTTAATGATAATTTCAGTACGGGATAAACCTGTAAGTTTTTCAATTATTAAATAGCTGAAACTCTTGATTTCCGTTTCAGGATAAAATCCTTCAAGTTCGGATTGAATATGGCTGAAAGTAGATAGCATCTTGGTACAAAGATAGTCTTAAAATAGCAATTTACCAATGGACTAATTTATGATAATTGATTAAAAATTGAATATAATAATTTTTTACTGATGACTGAATTAAAATTTATGTATCGTTGTATTCAACTAGCACAATTAAGTGTTGGTTATGTTGCACCCAATCCAATGGTTGGTGCTGTATTAGTTTACAACGATGAAATTATTGGTGAAGGATATCATAAACGTTACGGTGAAGCACATGCCGAACCGAATGCCATTAATTTGGTTAAAAATCCTGAATTATTGAAACATTCTACGTTGTATGTTAACCTGGAACCTTGTTCGTTTTATGGTCATACTCCGCCATGTGCCCATTTAATTGTAAAAAGCCAAATTCCCAAGGTTGTAATTGGTACGCTTGATCCAAATCCAAAAGTTGCAGGTAGGGGAGTTGAAATACTTCGGAAAGCAGGAATTGAAGTAGTGGTAGGGGTTTTGGAAAATGATTGTCGAAATTTAAATAAACGTTTTTTTATTTTTCAGGAGCAGAAACGTCCCTATATTTTGCTAAAATGGGCACAAACTCAGGATGGTTTTATTGATATAAAACGCAAAGATACTTCAGAACCACCTTTGCTTATTTCAAATAATATTACCAAGCAACTGACCCATCAAATGCGATCGGAGAATCAGGCCATCTTGGTTGGATTTAATACGATTTTATTGGATAATCCAATGTTAACCGTTAGAAATTGGTCGGGAAAATCGCCTATTCGAATTGCCATCGATCGTGAATGCAAAATTCCATCAAACTATAATATATTGGATGGAAGTGTTTTAACCTTAATTTTCACTGAAATTGAAAAACCAAACAAAAAAAATATCGAGTTTGTTAAAATTGACTTTGATTCTAATTTTTTGCCTACCATACTTGAAAAGTTATTCGAAAGAAATATTCATTCAATATTGGTTGAAGGTGGTGCTCAATTACTGAGAAGTTTTATCCAGAGCGGACTATGGGACGAAGCCAATGTTGAAGTTTCTTCAAGATGCATAATAGAAGGTATTTCTTCGCCAATTCTGTCCAATCAGCCAATTTCCTGTAAGTTGTTTGATGGACATCAATGGTTGTTCTATAAAAATTTTACACAAATTTTATAATACAATATGACACATGTTTTGTTAATGACCATTTTTTTACTATATGTTTATACTATAATTAGTACTATACCTATATTGTTGCTCGAAAACCGTAATCCCGCAAAATCTCTTTCATGGATATTGGTTTTGTTGTTAATTCCAGTACTCGGAATGTTTTTCTATTTGCTTTTAGGACAGGATTTTAGAAAGAAAAAAAGTATCTCAAAAAAAAGTATTCGTCGTGTAACCGCCCGACCTCTTGCTTTGTTCGACAATAGTCTATTAGAAAATAGACACATGACTAAAAATCAACTTATTTTAGTAAAATTGTTATTTAAAAACAGTGAAGCAATAGGATATCCTAACAACAAAATTGAGATATTAAGTAGTGGTGAAAGTACCTTCAGTGCTGTTTTTGAATCCATAAGAAATGCAAAAGATCATATTCATATCGAATTTTTTATTTTCGATGATGATAAAATTTCCAACCAATTACGGGAGTTACTTATTATAAAGGCAAAAGAAGGTGTTCGTGTTCGAATGATTTATGATTATTGGGGAAGTATCGATTTGTCAAAAAAATATTTAAAATCTCTTCGAAATGCCGGAGCTTATGTACGTTCATTTTTACCGATTCATTGGCGTTTTTCACGTAGTAAAATAAATTATCGTAATCACCGTAAATTAATTATTGTTGATGGATTAATTGGTTATACAGGCGGTTTGAATGTTGCCGACCGCTATATTTATGGAAATACCTTGGGTACCTGGCGTGATACTTTTATTCGACTTGAAGGTGCTGCTGTACATGGACTTCAACTTTTGTTTCTGGTAGATTGGTATTTTGTTGAACGAAAGTTAATTGAAGGAGAAAAATACTTTCCTGAACCCAAAGTATTTGATTATAATATGATACAAATTGTAAGTAGTGGTCCCGATACAGATTGGGAAGCAATAATGCAGGGAATTGCATCTGCATTTATGTCAGCAATCAAATATATTTATATTCAGACACCTTATTTTATGCCAAATGATGTCATTGCAAATTGCATACATATAGCAGCTTTAAGTGGCGTAGATGTGCGATTGATGATTCCAACCAAATCAGATTCAAAATTATCTGATGCAAGTACTTGTAGTTATCTTGGACGAGCACTTGAGGCGGGTGTGCGTGTTTATCAGTATGAAAATGGTTTTTTGCACAGTAAAGCAATTGTTATTGACGATTTTATTTCGATTGTGGGATCAAGTAATATGGATGAACGAAGTTTTGCTCAAAATTTCGAAGCCAATGCCTTTATTTATGAAACCAATACAGCCATTAAACTAAAAGAACTTTTTCTGAAAGATATGGAAAATTGTAAGGAGTTAACACTAGAAAGCTGGTCTCATCGTAAAAGAAGACAGAAGTTTAAAGAATCATTGGCTCGACTTTTTAGTCCAATATTATAATTATTTATTAAAATAGAGATTCAAATTTTTCTCTAAGTTAATTATTTTTAGTACTTTTGTGTTTCAAAAAATTCAGCGGGATGTAGCTCAGCCCGGTTTAGAGTACTGGTCTGGGGGACCAGTGGTCGCAAGTTCGAATCTTGTCATCCCGACTGCTGAAAATCAGGAGCTTACATTAATTTGTAAGTTCCTTTTTATTGTGCGCCGAGCATGGCGAGTATATTTGACGGTGTAAGTCCGTTATGG
>JACDZH010000048.1 GCA_013426815.1 Paludibacter sp. | reverse complement strand
TACTGCAAAGTAACTAATTTTATTTCAATTAATTACAACTTATATAATGTCTAAAGAGAAGAAGATGTAAGTGAATATGCCGTATTAAATGACGACTTATTTTCTTTATGTGATTGGCTTAAAGAGTGTAAAGTACGAACCATAGCCATTTAAAGTACAGGTACTTATTGGCAGAATTTTTATGCAGTGCTAATTTCTCGGGGTTTTCACATGTAAATTAACATGGGTTTTACCACGTTTAAGGAACTTATAATAGCATTTTAGGTCTTTGAAAGCAAAAAAAATTTGCGTCCTCTTGTATCAAAAGAATGGATTGGGCTAATTTCGGGCTAATTTATAAACAATTTCAATCCAAAAACGTTTAAGCTGAAAATTATAACAACATTGTAAAATTTATGAAAATCAGTTTTTTAATCATTGCAATTTCTATACTTCTAACCATTAACAGTTTTGTGATAATACGTGGATGGCAGGCGTTATCAACAGTTTCAACCATACGACCCTATTATTTGGCTACCATGATATTGTTTTTTATCGCCTTGTTGTCAAGCTTGATTTTTGGACATTTAATGCCTCATAATATTGCCAAAGTGGTTAGTTTTTTTGGATTTACGTATATGATTGTTTTTATCTACTTGCTTCTTTCTTTCCTGATAGTAGATATTGTTCGAATTGCCAATTATTTTATTCACTTTCTGCCTGTGGGAATGGCAAATTTCCGGTTGTGGACAATGCTAGGAACACTGGCTATAACAAGTATTGCTTTGGTAATTGGTAACTACAAATTCAATCATCCAAAAATCGTAACTTTAAACCTCACTACTAACAAACCTAAACAATATAGAGAATTGAAAATTGTTGCCATCAGCGATTTACATTTGGGAATTTCTATAGATAAAGGACGCCTGAAAAACTTTGTGAAACTTATAAACGACCAACATCCCGATATTGTTCTAATGGCAGGCGATGTGTCAGACAGATCGATAATACCGATAGTTCGTCAGAATTTGAACGAAGAACTCCGATTAATAAAAGCTCCTCTTGGAGTATATGCCATCAATGGCAATCACGAACACTATGCAGAAACACCAAATGCTACAGCAGAATATTTAAAATCAGCCGGAATAAGAGTTTTACGTGATGAAGTAAGTATGATTAACAGTCGTTTTTATGTAATTGGACGAAACGATAGAAGTAATTTGAACCGAAAAAATCTTTCGGAAATTGTGAAAAGATTGGATAAAGATTTACCTAAAATATTAATGGATCACCAGCCTTTTCATCTCGAAGAAGCTGAGAAATTGGATATTGATTTACAGATTTCGGGACATACGCACAATGGTCAATTTTTTCCCGGAAATTTAGTGGTGAAAAAAATGTATGAACTTGGTTATGGTTATTTGAAAAAAGGCAATACCAATTACTATGTTTCATCAGGGTTGGGACTCTGGGGACCACAATATAGAATAGGATCCGATTCGGAATTGGTGGTGATAAATCTGAAATACTGAGTCATTAAATCTACTTCAAGAGGGACAATTAAACCAATTGCACGAAATTAACAAATACGAGGTATATTAATAAATTAATTTATTTTCATGACTCTTGATAGCATGGATTTATAATCCCTATTATAATCTATTTGCAATATTAATGACATCTATATCTGGTTTTTTTTAGTCTTCTGAAAAACATCAAACCTATTGTTAATGGATATTAAATTTAGTTGTTTGATATATGATGTTGCAGCTAGTCTGCAGGACATTAACTAACCCCCAACTTAACCAACTGAACGATGACCGAGAAAAACTGGAAGAGCAGATTGACCACACAATTATACCAAATAGTTGTTTCGTTTTAACCCAAGGTTTTATAATCATTCAGATAAATTTCTTTTATATCGTTGCATAGCATCCAAAACTGGAAATATTTTATCTAATTTTTTTTCGATACTACAATAATTTATTCATTACTTCCTAATACTTTTTGTGCTTTTTATTTGATCTAAAAGCCATAATGTTTCAGTATCCTGATTGAAATTGTACTTTTTGTAGTCGTTATATTGTGGAATCAAATCGGGCCAGAATATTTGGGCTCTCTTATCAGTTGATGAAAAAAATTGTTGTAAACTATTCGATATATTTCCGGTGGTTTTTGTATATGATAGTTTAAATGGTGTACCTTCCATAAAAGTGTTTGGTGCTTGTGCAGAAGGCACACCCACAAATATTGCTCCCATTTTCCATAAATAAAAGGCATAATGAAATGCAGCGCTAAACGTACCTACATCAGTAAGTACAAATACCTTCTTGGGGGTATAAACAGGTTTACCATTCAAATCATTTATATAATCTGCGGCATTACCCATCGCATTTTCTAAAAATTCTTTTCTTAATTCTTCGGGTGATTTTGTTTCTTCCGCTGACTCTTCAAATTCATAATCTCCATATTCGTAATTTGAATTATTTTCTTTGTTATATGCATCCAAAGTTGTTGCATTTTTTTCCATATACAGGGGAGAAAATAATCTGTAGAAGTTAACATCCATATCTTTGTTCAGAAAATTATCGCCATACATCATATACAGGGTAGGAAGTGTAATAGGTGTCCAGCCACCACCATTGCCTCTCAAATCAATTATCAGGTTTTGGGTATTATTTTGCTTCATTTCGAGGAGCATATTCCTGAAAATATTGGCAAAAACCGGCATGTGTGCTATTGCAGTATCAACATTTTCAGGGGTTTTTTTATTCAAATATTGCTTATACACGTAATCTAACATACTTTTCAGTTCTGGCATATTTTTCTTTTGCATATCCAGAAAACATTCTTTCGCCATGACAGATTTCATACGCAGGTACATCGTCTGTTTTTCTTTTATCAGAATGTTATATATATCCGTCGCGCGACAACTTGCTTTGCACAGGCAATTGCGAAAACCCGGTACTGTCCCAATTTGGATTATCAGTTACCGGAATCAAGATCGATGTTATTTGACCTTCAGGAGTGCGTATCTGCATTGAAAAGTTTTGTTTACTTTTTATATTTGGCAATAGTTGAGCCAATCTGGTTGGTCTGTACACAACATTCGCTAACCTGGAATACGTACCATAAATATTTTCGGAAGTAACAATTGTCGACATTCGTTTACACAAAGAGTCTAAAGAAATTCCATCAATTGAAATTAGCCGGCTACCCAGGTATCTAGCATTTGATGTTGGTAAACCATTAATAATCATTCCATCAACAATTGGCTTCAACATTAATGAAATATATTTAGCCGATTCTGTTGAAGTGGAACTATAAATGTTTGTATGCCCATCATGGAGTGGTACCAGAAATGAAAGTATCATATCATGATATTCATTTAATGTGTAATCCTTAGTTTTCAGGAGTTTCTCTTTTTCAAAAGCCAATTTGTGGAATACTACTTTTCCTCCGTAACCACTATATGGGTCCGGGTGGGTTTCTTCAAGTAAGTTTATGAAATTTTTAAATTCAGTTTGCGATGAATCTCTGGACAAGGTTTGAGCTTGTAAAAAAAATATTCCCGTAAGTAACAATAAAGCGAGTAGCGTTAATTTTTTTGTTTTCATTTTATTTACGCTAAATTCAAGTTGTAAATGCAACTTGAATTTAGCATTTAATTAAAACTCTTTACTGGTTTTTTATAAGTCGTTGTCGCCATAGATAGCAGTTTTATTATTAATGCAGTTCGTTCGAAACTGAATTTTAATTTTTCAAATTTGAGAAAAGAACTATTTGAATGAGATTCAGTTTTACACTCTAATATTTTCGTCCAAAATGTGTAAATTATTATTGCATGTTGTAAAATTATTTTACAGTTAAAAGATTTATCCACACCTATATATGCCTCGTAATCAGTAAGCTAACATAAATGGCATAGTTTTAGTAATTGTGTCGTAAAAAACAACTTAATATTTAGATGAAGATAATATTATTTTTCTTATTTTGGATTTCAAGTTTACTGACGGGTGCACAGGAAAAGCGTTGGACGTTAGATGAATGTATACGTTATGCAGTAGATCATAGCACTAAAAGGGCAAAACAAGAAGCTCAAAATGAAATTTACAAACAAAACAAAATTGAAGCAATTGGAGGTTTGTTTCCATCGCTAAATGCTGAAACTGAAGCTACACAGTATTATGGACGTGTATTTAATAGAGACACTTATAAATATGTGAATAATACCAATGAATACAACCAGTATGAAATTTATTCTTCATTTGTTTTGTTTGATGGTTTTTCACAGTTAACACAAGTAAAAATAGAAAAACTGAACCGTTTAAAAGGGCATCAACAATTACAGGATGCCATAGATATGTTGGCTTACGAAACTATGGAGATATTTTTCAATGTTCAGTATTTCCAAGGTACAGAACAATTAGCTTTTGAACAATTACAACATAGTATTGCGAACCTTAAGCAGGTAAAACGAATGGAAGAACTAGGTATGAAATCAGCTCCTGATGTAGCTGAATTACAAGCCAAAGAAGCCGAAGACCGTTACATACTAACCAAACAGAAAAACCTATTAATTCAGGAGCTTATTAAATTGAAGGATAAAATGAATTTCCCAATGAATCAGGACTTTAAAACCGCAAATTATGAAATAGTTTTGAAAGTTGATAGCTTACAAGAAAATGCCTTCGACATTTATCAAAAAGCATTAGCATATTCTCCGAAAATACTGGCTTCGCAAAAAGGCGTGGAGTCATCAACAAAAGAAGTTCAAGTTTCAAGAGCTAACTTTTATCCAAAGTTGTCGCTCATTGGTGGATATAATACCTATTTCTCGAGAACACTTGATGGCTCGAATTATATTTCGTTTAAAGAGCAATTAAATAACAACCAAAATTATTACATAGGATTATCGCTCAAGATCCCTATATTCAATGGATTATCTCGTTCTACAGATTTGAAAAGGAGCAAGCAACGTTTGATTATTGCACGAAATGAACACGAAGAAGTATTGCGAGAGGTTTATAGCGAAATTGAGAAAACCGTTGCCGATGTAAACGGATTAGCGGACGAATACAAACATTCAATTAAACGTACTCAATCAATGAAAATAGCTCATCAAGTTAATCAACGAAAATATGATGAGGGACTTATTAGTGCATTGGAATTAAATACCAGCTCAAATCGGTTGCTAAATGCGCAAGTAGAAGAACTTTACACCAACTTAAAATATCAAATGAAATACAAGTTACTTAATTATTATAAGGGACAAAGAATAATAAACCCATAACTCCCTTAAACGGAGAATAAAGGAAATGTCAAAGAAATGAGTAAGTCAACGAACTAAAGTATAATAAATCAAAACAATACAATTCTAAACTAAAAAATACCACTCTTCCTCCTTCAACATTTGGTGATTGTTGGATGATATGTGGATTTAGGAGGCAAATATGGATATTATAATAGAAAAAAAGAAAGGATTGAGGAAAAAGCATATTCCTTACGTAGCAGGAGTAAGCATTTTAATTATCCTTATTTTGTGGTTAATGTTTGGTAATAATCAGTCGAGGTTATCTGTTGAGCAAGATAAGCTGATTGTGGAAGTGGTAAGTCAAGGTGAATTTAATGACTACATTCGAATCAATGGGCAAGTGGAACCGATTAACATCATCCAACTAAGTGCCATCGAAGGTGGAATGGTAGAACAGAAAGTAGTAGATGAAGGCAGTACAGTACATCAGGGCGAAGTAATTGTCCGGTTGAAAAATCCCATGCTCAATTTGAATATACTAGACAGTGAGGCACAATTAGCTGAAAAACAGAATTTTCTACGTAACACACAAGTTTTGATGGAGCAAGAAAAGCTAAATTTAAAAAGAGAAAAACTACAATTAGATTTAGATGTAGAGCGTAAAGAACGAAAATACCTTCAGTACCAACAGTTAAATACTGAAAAACTAACTTCTCGGGAAGAATATTTACAAGCCAAAGAAGACTATGAGTTTGCAATAAATAGCCGAAAGTTGGTAATAGAACGCCAGAAACAGGACTCAATTTATCGGGGCATTCAGATAAAACAAATGGAAGAAAGTCTGCGGAATATGCGCGAAAACCTTATGTTAGTTCGACAGCGTATCGATAATCTGAATGTAAAAGCTCCTGTTAACGGTCAGCTCGGATTACTCGAAGTGGAAATAGGGCAGTCGGTAACAGCAGGAAGCCGAATTGGTCAAATCAGTGTTTTGTCAGACTATAAAATTGAAGCTGTAATTGATGAACATTATATAGATAAGGTAAAGGCAGGACTAAATGCTACTTTTGAAAGACAAGATAAGAACTTTGCTTTAAAAGTCCGAAAAGTCTATCCAGAGGTACGTGACAAACAGTTTAAAACCGACTTTGTTTTTGAGGGGGAACGACCAGTTAATATTCGAGCTGGACAAACTTACTACATCAATTTACAACTGGGACAACCCTCGAAAGCTATAATGATTCCACGCGGATCGTTTTATCAGAATACAGGAGGACAATGGATTTTCGTAGTATCGAAGGATGGCAAAACTGCTACACGGCGCAACATAATCATTGGCAGGCAAAACCCGCTTTACTACGAAGTGACAGAAGGTTTGCAACCAAACGAAAAAGTGATTACATCCTCCTACGACACTTTTGGGGATAGTCAAGTATTGGTTTTTTAATAATTACTGAAATCAGGTATCAATTATTCGTAAAAAAATGAAAATAATTCTAAGAAACTTCTTCTTTGTACTCAAACGGTTTAAAACTTCCAGCGTATTAAACATCATAGGCTTATCAGCTGCATTTGCAGTATTCTCGGTTACTTTGATACAGGTATATTATGATTTCTCGTTCGACAGAAGTTTCAAAAAGTCAGATAATATCTACCAATTTAGCCAATGTTATTCAGACGGTGAACGTGGAATTACCATGCCTACTACCATGGCAAAAGAGATTTCTGAAAAATTCCCTGAAGTAAGGAATTACTGTTTAACTGATTATTCTGATGAAATAGTGTTTGATATTCCATCAGGAGATGGCATCAAATTAAAAATTTCAGAGAATATTACGAGAGCCACAGCAGGTTTGCTTGATGTTTTCACTCCAAAAATATTAATTGGTGATGCACGACCTGCATTTACGGAAAAAAATAAAGCTATGATTTCTGAAACCACTGCTCATAAGCTTTTTGGCATTCAAAATCCAATAGGTAGAACTATTTTCTACCATTTCTCACAGAATCCACTCACTATTGTGGCTGTATATAAAGATTTTCCCAAGAATTGTTCATTGAATAATGGAGTATATGTGCAATTGCCCGACGACAGACCAGAAAACTATAATTACAAAGGCTATTTTGAGGTATTACCTAATGATTTGAACAAACTATTGGGCGAACTCAATAGTAAAAAGTTTTTTGGTGAAGAAAAGTGGAAGAGTTTCAAAGACCCAAAACAAGCTAGAACTGTGGAACTAACAAAAATGCCCAAAATGCATTTCTACTTTCTTGATAAATCAGGTTCAGGTAGTTTAACAACCACTTTGTCACTATTAGCCATTGGTATCTTAACATTGCTTATAGCCTATATTAATTTTCTGAATTTTTCTATTGCCATGGCTCCAGCAAGGGTACGTGGACTTAATATCCAAAAGATTTTAGGAGCTAAACCGTTAATTTTAAAGCTTGTTGTGGCAGTAGAAGCATCGATTTTTTCATTCATTTCATTTTTAATTGCCTTGTTTCTAATTTCTTTTCTAAAGGATAGCACCATCAAAGAATTTTTTTCATCCGATTTGTCGCTGCTCGGCAATTGGCAAATGTTATTGGCAATTGGTTTATCTTCTCTAATATTTGGACTAATGTTCGGATTATATCCAGCTCATTATATTACCTCATTTCAACCTGCAGTAGCATTGAGTGGATCATTCTCAATGTCGGGAAAAAGCATGAAGTTACGTAACGTACTTATAACTGTTCAATTCATTTCTGCCATTTTACTTATAATTGTTTCTTCATTCATTCGGATACAGAACAACTATATGCAGAATTATTCATGGGGTATGCAAAAAGAAAACATAATATATGTCCCGTACGGACATTTAAAAACAAGTATGAAAAACTTCGGGGACGAACTTAAAAAAGACCCACGAATTATCGATTACACAGCATCTCAATTTGTTCCTGGTCAAGTAGGAATGAGTTGGGGGCGCGAATTTGAAGGTGAAAGTGTTTCAGCTTTGGTTTGGCCAGTTCATTGTAATTTCCTCCAATTCTTTGGAGTAAAAATTGTTGAAGGTCGAAATTTTATAGAATCGGATAGTACAAGCACAAAACAAGGAATTATTTTTAATCAAAAATTTTTGAAAGCGCATGAACTTAAAAATATCGTTGGAAAAGAATTTAGTGGTTTCACTGGAAATTTACAAATCGTAGGTATTGCAAAGAATATCAACTTTAGCTCATTAAGAGATACCATTCAACCTATGGCATTTGCGATATTGAAAGAGGTCAAAATGCATTGGTTTTTCATTAAAATATCAGGAAAAGACACGCCAGCTACAATTGATTATATTAAAACCAAATGGAAAAAATACAGCGATGAGGATTTTGATATGAAATTCTTGGATTCCTCACTTAACGAATTATATAAAAGCGAAACGAATTTATCAAAACTGATATCTATTTTTGGCTTGATAATCATTGTCATAGCTATTATGGGTGTTTATGGATTGGTTGTTTTTAATGCTCGCTACAAATCGAAAGAAATTGCCATCCGAAAAGTAAACGGAGCTTCGGTAAAAGAAATCATGTTGATGCTTAACCGAGGCGTACTCATTCAGCTATCAATTGCTTTTTTTGTAGCCGTACCTCTATCATATTTCATTGTTCAGCGCTGGCTTCAAGGGTATGCTTATAAAACTCCAATTTATTGGTGGATATTCTTGCTTGCCGGATTGCTTGTGTTTGTCATCACAGTAATAACCGTCAGTTGGCAAAGTTACAAAGCCGCAACAGCAAATCCGGTGGATGCAATAAAGAATGAGTAAAGCCACCAAAATGGATACTTTTGAGTGGGTTCCTGCATCAATAATATCTTAATATGAATTTTAAATTAATAGAATTATAAATATAATAACCCCAGAATTATACTTTCACAAATTTCAAAAAAACAGGAATTGTGGAATGGGCTTCAATAAGAAATTATGATAAAAATCAATGACTTAAGAAAGAGTTTCCGTACGGAAGAAATTGAAACCGTGGCTTTAAACGGAGTTTCATTGCATGTAGCCGAAGGCGAATTTATCGCCATTATGGGTCCTTCGGGATGTGGTAAATCGACCTTGTTAAATATACTTGGATTATTGGATAATCCTACATCGGGTAAATACTATTTAGATGGCACAGAAGTGGGACATATGAGAGAGAAACAACGAACGGATATGCGCAAAGGTAATCTCGGGTTCGTGTTTCAGAGTTTTAACTTGATTGAGGAAATGAATGTGTACGAAAATGTTGAATTACCGCTCATATATCTCAAAGTAAAAGCTGCAGAACGCAATATCCGAGTGGAAGAAACATTAAAAAGAATGAGTATTAGCCATCGTGCTAAACATTTTCCGAATCAACTTTCTGGTGGTCAACAGCAACGTGTTGCTATTGCACGAGCGGTAGTAGCTAACCCAAAACTGATTTTGGCTGATGAGCCTACTGGAAATCTGGATTCAAAGAATGGCAAAGATGTGATGAAGATGCTCTCGGAACTCAATAGGGAAGGAACAACTATTGTGATGGTAACACATTCACAACACGATTCTACCTATGCACATCGCGTCATTAACCTGTTCGATGGTCAGATTGTATCGGAAGTAGAAAGTAAAATGTGAAGTGTATTAATTTCAGATAACCGCAGAGATACTAAAACTAAAATAAATTATTTCGGTTCAACATCCGAAAATTAATCTGCATGGGCAATATTTTTATTTTGAGGATTAATGCTTTCTGTGGTTATTATGTGAGCAAAAAATATATGCTTCTTTCATCATCCTATCACGGTAAATAAAGTCCATCCTTCAGACGAAGTAGCATGAGTTAACTTACCACCATGCAAACGCATAATATAGCGCGAAATGCTCAACCCAATGCCAGTACCTGAATCTTTTGTCGTAAAAAATGGTATAAAGATATTTGGAAGCACCTCTTTAGGGATTGAATTTCCGGAATTACTAACTTCTATCTTTACTTTTCCATCGGCCTGATGATTTATGCTAATACGTAATATTTTTGTTTTAGTCTCGTTAATAGCCTCAATAGCATTTTTTACCAAATTTACAAGCACCTGTGTAATCAGTTTTTCGTCGGCTATCCATTCAGTTTGATCACCTGTTTCAATCAGTTCAACTTGTATCTTTTTTTCAATTATACATTTTTCTTCCAAATGAAGTATCTTATCTATCAATGGTTTTACTTTAAATGAACAAATGTTTGGTTTAGGAATAGCAGTAAACTTACGATAGGAATCGACAAACGATAATAAACCTTTTGCCGTAGAGTGTATCGTTTCGAAAGCCTCAATGGTTTTTATCCGCAAGTCTTCTTCCGGCGAATCGGTCTCTGACTTTTTGTGCAATGAAAGTATGGTTTCACTCAGCGAAGTAATGGGTGCAATGGAGTTCATAATCTCATGTGACATTACTCTTATCAGCCTAATTGATGATTCAATTTCTTTGGCTTCCAATTCATTTCCAATATTATTCAGTGTAATCACTTTCATCCGCCCTCGTTTAATGACAATTTCAGATAAACTCAAACTCACCTGCATTTCTTCACGTTCATTACTTATCTCAATGCGAGTATTATCGCCTACCTGCAAATTTCTAAACAAATCAGGAAATGTTTCATTTACATTATTAAGTTGATTGATATGAGTAAACACTGGCAACCCCATCAGATTAAGTGCCGATTGATTCACGGTCTGTACATGCCCATTATGGTCCATTATAATAATACCGGTTGATACACTTTCTACAATTAAGCTCAGAAATTTTTCGTTTTCTACCACTTCTTTGCGCGCGCCAATCAAGATTTGTTTAATCCGATTAAGCATTACATTAAGTTCTTTCTCGCTTTGTGATAATTTATCTTCCGAAAAATGAAATGAAAAATCGCCATTATCTAATGCATTGAGTAAAAAAAGTATATTACCGTTAAACTTTTTATAATGTTGGTGCATGTTGTACAAACAGATGACTGTTAATATGGCACAAATTACAGCAAATGATGGTTGCCCTTTTAATATAAAGTAGGTAAGAGCAGCAACTAAAAATACTAACAAAATAGTAAACGTGAGAAGTTTGTATTGAATAGATTTAAACATGCCTGTTAACAATTATCATTTATCAATAAAAAATTAGTAATGATTAATTTACAGTTTGTATTTTTTTATCTTACTGTAAAGGGTGGGGCGGGTTATGCCAAGTTCAGAGGCAACAACAGACATGTTTCCGTTATTTTTAGAAATTGAATTCTCAATTAGTATCTTTTCAGCATCTATTAAACTCATATTTGTAAGTTTTGAATTTATCTTTTCTTGCCTGCTAAGATAGAAATCTCCTGCTTGCAATTCTGTACCATCGGATAGAATTACTGCTTTTTCAATAGCATGTTGTAACTCCCTAATATTTCCAGGCCAGTCATATTCTTTCAGCTGTTGAATGGCATTTTTAGACAGGATTAAATCATTTTTGTTATATTTTTCACTATATTTCAGAAGAAAAAACTTTGCCAGTTCGGGAATATCCTCTTTTCTTTCGCGTAAAGCAGGTACTTCTAAATGAATGGTATTGATCCTATAAAGCAAGTCTTCTCGAAACTCTCCGTTTTGAACCGATTTTTCAATATTACGATTAGTAGCACAAATCAATCTAATATTCAACGGAATCGGTTTATTATCTCCTACCCGAACTACTTTCATTGATTGAATTACATTCAACAATTTTGCTTGCAAGGAATAACTCAAGTTTCCAATTTCATCTAAAAATAGTGTTCCACCATCAGCTGCTTCAAATTTTCCTGCTCTATCGGTACGGGCATCAGTAAATGCACCTTTTACATGACCGAACAACTCACTTTCAAACAAAGTATCGCTAATAGCTCCCATATCAACCGAAACGAGCACTTCTTCATAGCGCATCGACAGCCGATGAATCTCGCGTGCAATTACTTCCTTTCCAGTTCCATTTTCGCCTGTAATCAGTATATTGGCATCAGTTTTTGCTACTTTATCAAGCAAGCTCCGAAGTTTAGACATAACCTCGGATTTTCCCCAACAAAAAGCTTCATCTCTATTAAATGATTGGTTAATAACAGCTTGCTTTTCACGGAGTTTTTTAACCTCTTTGCGTGATTGACCAAGTGAATAGGCTGATTGCAATGTTGCTACTAACTTTGCATTATCCCATGGTTTTATTACAAAATCACTGGCACCTTGTTTTAACGAATTTACGGCTAAATCAATATCTGCGTAAGCAGTAAATAATACAACGGGAAGATCAGAATCAAACTTTTTTATTACCGACAGCCAATACAAACCTTCGTTACCTGAATTTATCCCAGCTGTAAAATTCATATCTAGTAGCACAACATCAACTGAAATTTCTTTCAGAATGGATGTCAATTGGTTGGGAGATGATAATAGCGTAACTTGGTGAAAATAGTTTTCTAACAAGAAACGTAAAGCACTCAAAACATTTTTGTTGTCATCAACAACAAGAATACTACCTGTCTTCATAAATATTATCGGTTGTTTTAATTATAAATAAATCTGCTTTCTGACAGATTACATTTACTTTTTGTTTTCAATTTTTTCAATTTATCAAAATCATTTAATTTGATTCCACAAATATCAGATTACGGTTTTTTTCTCGCCTGAATTGTTATTTCTACATCTTTGTTTATCGAATTGAAATGAAGTTCATTTTAAAACCATTCCTTTCATATCAACTGACAAGACACAAAATTTCAACCCCAAAAATACGACATTTTTGAGTTGATTTTCATTTTAAGGCAACAGAATGTGTTTTTTTAGTTGATAAATACTTGTTTATTTGCAGTCATCATGCAAAACGTAAGGAAAACCAACGACCAATTTTAGAGGAGTTTATTTGTAGTGATTTTTCACTATTTTGTTATATTCCAATGGGTTGTGCAACCATGGAATATGACCGCAGTGATTTATTGTAATTATTTTTGCTGTGGGATATCGATTTATTACAAACTCCATACTTGTTTTGTATAAGTCATTGTCGCCATATTCAACGGTTATTTTAAAAAATGGGTTTGTCTGTTTTTTCAGTAAAGGATACTTGATTATTTCAGGTCTTGTTTTGTAAATGGGTTTGGTTTCTATGTTATCCAAATCTACATCCAATATAGGGGTTTCCAAAAATTTACGATGATAATTTATCATTACCTGTTCAAAAAGTCGCTTGTAAGCACTATGGCTGCCGAGTAAACCAAGAAGGCTGTTTATCCCCATTTTGGTCCATTCACACGAAGTACATGCTGATTTGTTGTATTCCATCACTTCTTTTTCGGTTTGCTTCCACTCTAAGTTTGTACCAGAGCCAGGGCTGCATAAAAACAAACTCAATAAATTATCAGCATATTTTTCTGCATATATTTGAGCATAAAGTCCACCCCATGAATGACCCCAAAGGTGAAATTTATCAATTCCAAAATGTTTTCTAATAGTTTCAATATCAGAGATATAGGCATCCATTGAGTAATTATTGCTTACGCAGGGCGATTTTTTAGTTCCACGCTGGTGAAAGGTAATAATTTGGAAACTATCCTTTAATAGTTCAACCGTTTCAATTAAATCGCTTGGAAATCCAGGTCCTCCATGTAATAGAATAACGGTTTCCTTATTTGGATTTGGATAGAATATGGTGTATAGTTTATCACCATTATTGTCAATCAGATGATTCATAATCAGATTTTTAGATGTTATTTTGAGATATTAAATTCATAGTAAAGAGAGTTATTATCATTAAAAAAACCGCATTATTTTTCGAAATGCAGTTGTTTTATTGTCTAAATATATGTACGCAAAGTAAATACCTTTTGGTAGCATTTCGACATTAATTTGTGCTTTGGAGGTGTGATTTAAGGTATAATCGAGCACCTTATTCCCAGCTACATCGAAAATTTCGCATTGAGAGAACGTATTATTATTTGTATGCTCCAAATTCAATATATCTGATGTTGGAGTGGGATAAATTTTAATTTCTAATTCGCTCCTTGGGTTTTGAATGGTGGTAGAAAGGCAATTGTAGTTTGATTGATTGAAATTTGCTTCGATTTGATTTTTTCTATTTCTAACGAAGTTTTTTATATCGGCTAAGGATAAATCTGAAACTGCAGAAAAGGAACAACCATTTGAGTTTAAGAATTGTTCTGTACGGTCAATCAGTTCCGATATTCTGTCGCTATTTAATACTGATGAATTTATCAAATTGCAAACGGTTGAGTAATAATGGTTTCGTAAACCTGGGTTAGTTAGTATTTTGGTGATAAAATCGTTATTGATTTGGTCGCCAAATGGTAAACGGAAATTTAAATCTAAAAAACGTAATGAAGTGAACGAAACATCTAAATCCCAGGTCATATATTCAAATTTGTTGTTAGCTGTATTGTGATAGAGGTAAAAATTGTGTCCTGAATCATAAAATGCATCTCCTTTACAAATATACATTTCGATGGCAAGTGATTTCATAAAATTATCGAAATTCAAGTTTGCCGAAATGACAGTTATCAAATCAGCATCGGGTGTATTATGAATGGAGTTTAAAAGAGCAACCAAATCGGTTTTATCGTTAAGTGTTTCATTGGTTTCTAACTTATATTGATTATACATATTTTGGTCAGATCCTAACCATTTAAGATAAGCCCCTTTTTCGTCGGCTTTATACAAATTGCCATTGTTGTTACTAAAATTTCTTGTTAGATAGATTTTTTCAACTTCATCAACTATCATGTATAAACCAAGTAAGGTGTTATCGAAATAGACTTTAGCAAATGAGGTTCGGGGACAAATCAGGTGTGCTGATCTGAAAATATCGTAAGCCAGAAAATTTTGAGTCAAATCGTGCGTATGTAGATTGACCTGCTTAAGTCCATCGTATTTTTGGTTGCTGCGGAATTCGTTGAATTTTAAACGGTAAGGCTGATATTTATTATCTCCTGCCGCTGGACCATAAAAACTATTCCCCTTTATTCTTACACCCACCGAATCGGTGATTACTCCATCGATAGTTACTTGCAAGGCTGTATATACTTTACTTTCATAACTATTCACGATGTTATTCCAATCGTTTGGATTGAGCGATGTCAGCCTAATTTCGTGGAAAGTGTTGATATTTAATAAATTATCGCCTTGTGTATAGCCGTAAAGACTTAATAATGTTGCTATTAATAATAGCATTAATAGTTTCATATCTTTAGTTTAAGATAGTACGAAAATTCGAATATTTATATTCTATATACATTCTATTACATTTAGTTGCAAAAATAATTAACTTCGTTGCAATTAACCGAATATTATCATCATTTAAAAAATAACTAAAAATAGAATTGCTCCCCAAATTCCTTGTAGCGTATTATATTTTAACCTCTGATGTATGGCATTGCGTCCCGTAATGTTGCACAATTAAAATAAGTACAAATATACTTGTTTATTTCAATAAAATTTGCTATCTATGCAGTAAATAAAATGAAATAAACCCTCGATTTGAATTGAAATGGTAATAGACTTGCGCTAAGTGTGGACTTGCGTGAGTAATGCCAGAATTCTAATTGTAAAGCCAGAATTTATTTGTTAAAATTTTAACATCAAACTAAATGAAGGTAAAATAGGAAACAATGACATAGATTTAAGTACCGGAGAATATGTTCCATCGGCATTTAGAGCACTGTCGATATAGTAAATATAAGGATTTGCGTTATTATACACATTATAAATACCCAACGAAACAGTGGCATCCAAGTGCTTCTTGCGAGTTTTGTAATTGTGATTAAATGATACATCCAATTTATGAAATGGCTTGCTCCTATAGTTATTTCGTTCAGTAACTACCTGCTGAAAAACACTTCCAGTATAGTCCCTAACTTCAAAAGTTGTATTAAATCTTGGAGGGTTTTTAAAAATATAGGTAGGAATAGTCATTGGTTTACCCGAATTGTACTGCCAAGTAGCTGAAAACATCCATGATTCCGAAAGTTTAATTTCCGAAGTAAGTGTTAACGAATTTCGTATATCGGTTGGAGCCGCAAATGGTCTTCCGTTATTTAATTGATCAAACTGACATTCAGCTTTCATTAATGTGTGATCTATAGTCAGTTTTAAGTTTCTGCTATTATATTTTGCCGATAAATCGAACCCATAAGCCTTTCCATTGCCCTGTGTTAGATATTTTTTGGTTTCTTTCAACACACTAGATTGTGGTTCTAAAATGGTGGTATAGAATGCATCATATCCATCTTGAAACTCCATTATGTTTTCCAAGGTTTTATACCAAGCATCCACTTTCAATGAAAATTTACGATTATTCCATGCAAAGTCCTTTGCTCCTCCAAGCGAAAAATTCCACGAACTTTCGGGCAGAAGTGCTGTATCCGAAGGAAAAAACATTTCGAATGGAATGCCCAAACCTGAATTAGCTACTCGATGTACAGGTTGGGTCATTCTACCAATAGATGTACTGATTGAATAATCATTGTCAAAAATACCATGATAACCTATTCTTGGTTCAATGTTGGTGTAGATTTTATCCTGATTTCCAATCATACTTAGGCGTAATCCTAGTGTTAAATTATTTTGTTTGGCAATTTGAAATTTATTTTCAACAAAAACTACACCTTCATTTATTCGGGTTAGGTCAGTAGTTTTTATTGCATTCACATCTGAATCGTTTAAATTGAATTGATATGGTGAAAAACCATAAGACTTGATAGATGCACCAAAATTTAAAATGAATTTATCCGATATGTTAAAATTGAACTTTTCAACCAAACCTATTGAATTTATTCCCGTTAGAATTTGCAATATTTGGTTTTGGTTTTTTGTGACATCTTGTTTTGAATTGCCAAAATCATAACCGTAATAATCTGTAAATACAAGTAGCTGATTTTCAGCATTAATTGATATAGATTTATTCCAGTTTAGTCCAACGTTTTGTTGATAATTTTTAATCCAATATTTTTCTATTTCGGTGGGATACATTCCTTTACCTTGTAATACAATACCATCGGTGTTGCTTAAAAAAGTAAGTTTAAGTTTATCCGTTTCGGATAGTTTCCACAGCAAATTAGCATTGATATCACCAAAATGAAAAGAGAACCTTGTTTCAGAAGATTTTGGAAGAAGTGGTGAAACTATGTTCACTATACTGTAGTTGGATATTCGCCCGGCAATAGTTATGGCTAATTTTTCTTTTACAATCGGAATGTTTAATGCTAATTTACTGCTAAGTAAGCTTATTTCGGCTTCTCCTTTAAATTTTATTAGGTTTGCCTCTTCCGTTTGTACATTAATAATAGAGGAAATTTTACCTCCATATTCGGCAGGAAAATCTGATTTGTAAAGTTGAGCGGTTTTAATTATGGTAGGATTATAAACAGATACTAATCCAAAAAAATGTTCGGTTGAATATAGCGGAATTCCATCTAATAAATAAAGGTTTTGACCATGTAATCCGCCTCTAACCTGCATATCGGCTGCACCTTCGCTACTTGATGTTACACCGGATGTTAGAGCAAAGGCTTTTAGGATATCACGTTCACCAATAAGTGCCGGCATAGTTCTTAACTGGCGTCCTTCTATTAGTTCTATTCCTGCGGGTTTTTCAGTTGCCGGTTTTGAACTTATTACTTCCACTTCTTCTAAATAATTTATACCAGGTGTTGTATGAAGTTCAATCACCAATGTTGTATCCGAAAGTAAATTTAGGCTAACTTCCTTTTTCTCAAAAGGGTAATAATCAATTACGAACGAATAATTTCCTTTGGGCATATTAAACAGAAAATTTCCTTTGTTATCGGTATTAATCTCTCTGTTGAAAGGTAATACATTAATTGGTATTCGTTTAATTGCCTTTTTAGTACGTGAGTCAATAATTTTTCCATTCACTTTGAATCTGTTTTCGGATTGCTGTGCAGTCAGATTTGCTAAACTAACAACACATATCAGCATAAAAAAAAATAGTTTTATAGTATCCGATATTTTCATAGTTTTATTTTGTCACATTTATTATCTCTACCTGCATACTATCGGTAACCGAACTACCAAATAACCCTATCCCATTTATTATATTCGAGAATTGTGGTAACACTCCACCGAATTTGGATGTTATCGAGGCAATTGGCGTAATATAACTATATCTATCTGACAATGAATTAATATCCATAGCTTTCAAGTATTTGTTTATTGTGGCGTCGTAGGTGGTAAACTTTAATATGAACGATGAAATATTTTGGGGTGTATTGAAGGAATTATCTTGAAAACTACCCTGATTCAAATACATTGTTCCATAAATTGCCTTCGAAAATGCCGAAAACTGGAAAGCATAATCATTATTGTTAGGCAGCAAGTACTTTACAGTTAAATGATTAACATAAACAGTATCGTAGACAAAATGACTATTTTCTGATAAAGAGTCCAAATTAATTTCGTTGTCAGTTTCGCCGGTAAAAACACAATTTGCATCGGTAATAATTGCCGATACTGGAATTACGGTAGTTTGTGCATAAACAGTTCTATCGCTAAGTTCCACTTTAAGCTTATAAGTTTTCCCTTTTTCGATAGTTAAAAGTTTATTAATATCTTCAAAAACAGATGAGTCGGACGGCAATCGGGTAAGATTAATCCATTTATTATCAGGTCCACTTATATAAACTTTAGCTTGAGGATAGGGATTTTTTAATGCCGAAAAGTTTTTATTTACCGTTTGGTTTATATACACTTGCACACACTCATTGGGCGATATTATTGAAAATACCACAGGAACAGCGGAATTATCCCATGGGGCATTTTCAATTGTAGAATTGGCACATCCGGTAAGTACCAGTAGCAACAGTAAGTAAAACCTGTGTTTTTTAAGAGCTATAATCATTTGAATTACTTTAAAGTATATGCCACTTTTATATTTACATTGGTATATATTGACGTTGATGGCGTAAAAAAATCACGTTTATAAATATCAGAATTGTGATTTTTTGTATCAAAAGAATAATTTGCACCAAATCCTACATTGCATTCTAAAAACCATCGATTTGATATGGATTGCCTAAAGCCCAACGATGGATTAAAAATTAATGAGCCATAAATATAATCGGGAAACCAACCTATATTAATAATAGGATCGGGAGGACTAAGTAGTAAAGTTCTAACTAAAACAGGAAAAGACAAGAACCAACCGGAATTTAATCTGGCTTTGCCTAGCTGATAACGGTTTTTATAACCAAAATACCATCGGGGTTCGATTCCTACTTCCAACTTTAGAGAATAAGTGATTTTAGATCCAAATCCGCCAATATAAGTTCCATTAATTGAATCTGTAATAACTTGGTATATTAGTGATTTTACAGCAGTATTTTGCAATCCAATAGTAGTATTCAAAGTCCAGGTATTTAGCATTCTTTTTTCGTTGAAATAACCCACATAAAAAGATGTATTATAGCTATGGGGAAGTGAAAAAAAACTTTCCAAAGATGTATTTGAATTTGGAATTGGTGTAATCCTAACCTCAAAGCCATGCAACGATTCTACTTTTATATTTTCTGGTTTGGTAGTATTAAAATAAACTTCTTTTTGAGCAGAACAAAATAAACTAATAAATAGCATAACAAGAACAGTGAATATAATTAGTTTCATAAAACAAATTTTTTATTTTAAGTTGATGCGTTTGCCAGTAACATACGCATCAACTTAGTAGATTTAATATGTATGAGAGACTACACAGCCTTCATCGTTTTTGGCATAATAGTTTAAATATGTAAAAAATAGACATTATATAAGTTGTAATTAATTGAAATAAAATTAGTTACTTTGCAG
>JACDZH010000395.1 GCA_013426815.1 Paludibacter sp. | reverse complement strand
CCTTGCCGTGGCAAATAACGATTGATCCTTTTCTAGGGGTGCTGAGTAGTTACATTATCGTAATATGTAAAATTGCTACAATTATTTGTTTTTTACATAATAATTGTAATCAAAGAAAAAAAATGCGAGAAAATAATTTATCTTCTCGCATTTTTTTAATATGATAATTTGAAACTTATTTATTTGCTAACAGTTTTTCTACTTCTGTCCAATTCACAACATTCCAAAATGCCTTTACATAAGCTGCTCGTTTGGATTGGTACTTTAAATAATAAGCATGCTCCCAAACATCTAGCGTCAAAATGGCTTTTCCTTGTACTTCTGCTATTGGTAAAAGAAGATTGTCTTGATTGGGAGTGGAAATAATTCGTAATTTACCTGTTTTTTCTTGTATAAGCCATACCCAACCTGATCCAAAACGACTTGATGCTGCTTTTTCAAACTCAGATTTAAAGGCTTCTATGCTACCAAAATTGTTGATAATAATTTTTTCGAGTTTAGCTGAAATATTTGTAGTGCCAACGGGAGCTAAAATTGACCAAAAGAAATTGTGATTATAATAACCACCACCGCTATTCCTAACTACTGTTTGAACTTCTATGGGTAATTGGTTTAAATTTTGAAGCAACTCTTCAATCGTTTTTTTATAAAGTTCAGGATATTTTTCTAATGCCTTATTCAAATTTGCAACATAAGTAGCATGATGATTATTGTAATGAATAAACATAGTAGTACTATCGATATAAGGTTCTAATGCATTATATTTAAAAGACAATGTTGGTAATTTGTATTGTCCAAAAACCAAGTTACTGCCTATCAATAAGACAAGCAATGATAAATTAATTCGTTTCATAATCTAAAAATTTTTAAAATAAATAATTTGTAAGTGGAATATAAACTTAATAACACGAAAGTATTGAATTTGTTTATTTGAAATATTACATCATATTATAATTGAAGATATTTTTTAAAAATATATAATACCTTTTACAAAATTATTTACATAATCAACTTTTAACTTAGTACTTTTTTATCCTTTTAACATTTAGTTTGTAATTTTTAATTCATTAAAACGTTATTCATTTTCAATGACACAGGTTCTTAAATTTCAAACATATAAATTTCGGGGTCTTTAGAAAATATTCTGTATCTTTGCATGAAAAAAAAATAAATTTATAGGGTTAAAACTTTATGATAGACTATGTTAATGGAGAAATTACAGAACTTACACCAGCCAATGTAGTTCTAGAAACAAATGGTGTGGGTTTTTTTATTCATATTACATTACCTACTTTTTCGGTTTTAAACGAACAAACATCATCAAAACTTTTTATATATGAGGCAATTCGCGAAGATGCTTATATATTGTATGGTTTTCTATCCAGAAGTGAACGCCAACTATTTTTGCTGTTAATTTCGGTGTCGGGAATTGGAGCCAATACAGCCCGGGTTATTATGTCATCGTACACTGCACAGGAAATTCAGGAAATGATTGCTTCGGGAAATGTGGTAGCATTGAATGCTATAAAGGGAATTGGTACCAAAACTGCCCAACGAATTATTGTCGATTTGAAAGACAAAATAGTGAAAGGGGTTGGTGGAGTTGAATTTCCAAATATCATTTTGAATTCAAGATCCGAGAAAAAAGAAGAAGCAGTTTCGGCAATGGTAATGCTTGGTTATGCATCATCAGCTTCACAAAAAACCATTGACCGTTTACTTTCTGAACAACCAACACTAAAAGTGGAACAGTTGATAAAATTGGCACTTAAAATGATGTAATTATTTATTATTGAGTCCACTCCAAAAAATCATCAGCACACAAAATATACAGAATAAGCAAAAAAACGAAAATTTTAAGGCACATATATATTTAAATGAGTATCGGGTGTTGTACCTAAAGAAAAAAGTTTACATTTGTCTTTCA
>JACDZH010000394.1 GCA_013426815.1 Paludibacter sp. | reverse complement strand
TCACCTCAATTATCAATTGAATTTTAAAATTCTTATCCCGAACTCAGGTTAATAACTTTCGCGTTCATTGCCTTGCTGGCAATAAAGATGTTTTTCCAGACAGTGGAATTGTTGAGGTAGAAGATAGCAAAAACATCCTATTATCATCTTTTAAATCGAGTGAAGCCAAAACTGGTACTTATGCAATTAAAGAAACTTTTAATAATGCACTCTGTTCTTTGGGATATTATAAAGATTTAAATGTTTTTTATCGAATTGGAGCTCCAACTGGTGTAGCTACGCAATACTTCTACGATAATGCAAATCCAAGAAAACAGTTAATGACCTTGTTGTAAACGAAACTAATATTAAATGGTTTGAGACTGAAACAAATGTTAATGAATTCACAGGGAATCTCGAAAATAATACACAATATTGGGCTGAACAAGCAGCATCTGCTGATCTTGAAACAAAAAGTACTAGATTTGCTGTTAAAGCAATGTTAACAAATGCACCAGGAATTACAAAGCCTCTCGAAACTTCAACTACAATTGCTGTAGGAAACAAATTAAACTTATCAATTGGTGCATCAAATTTTTCTAAGTACCAATGGAGACTCAAAATATGTACTAGCTTATCCCCTTTAACATTTGATGGAAATTGGGCGGTACCTATAACAGCCAACGGAATTATTTACACTGGTGTTAACACACCAAATTTGATAGTAACAGGATTACCAGTTGTTACTAATTATTACGAATTTCAATGTGTTTTAACAAGTTCTTGCACTAACACACCTTCCTATATTAACAAAATCAAAGTTTATGTAAACGATCCTCTTCAAATTTCAGCAAGACACGATACTGAAACGGGAGTTTCGGAGTTGATGGATCAATCGCTCTTGTTCAAAGTATATCCAAATCCTTCATTGGGGATTTTCGAATTGTCTATGAATGATGCAAGCCAATCAGCCGACTACACTGTGTTTACGATCGATGGCAAAGTGTTGCGCCAAGGTGAAATTATCAATGGCAAAGCCACGCTCAACCTGACCGATACCAAACCGGGTATGTACTTTATAAAACTGCTTAAAGAAAAAGAGGGCAGCGTTCAAAGACTAATCGAAAAAAATTTATAATCGCCTTATAATCTATTAGTTAGTCTAAAAACAACAAAAGAGAGAAATTAAAAAAAAATCAGACGTCATTTTTTTCGTTCAACTTTTTTTTAGAATTTCATCAACTGCCACGATTCATTTTATCCCAAATTGTCCATTAGGGGTATATGTTAATAAAACTATATTTTTCTAATGGACACCATTAGAAAGTTTGAGATATAACATATTGATAATCAAAATGGATATTCAGCATTAATTCATCAAAAACAGTTCTTTTTGAGTGCTAATAATATTTAAAAAGGTAAATGTGATTCTAATGGACAATTTGGGTTTATATCTCGTGGCAGTTTTATTCTATGGATAACATAAACTAAGGAAAAACCAATTTTACGAAAGAATAATTCAACCCAAAATGTTTGCAATTGCACACATACCAAAAGAATGCTAAAAAATTAAACAATACGCCTTCTGATTGTAAATATAATACCAAATTTATAACCAAAAAAGCCGTATATGTGGTACTATATTTATATTATCATAATTAACTAAATTTTAAGTGAAAAAGTAGAAGTAAAACATAATGAATGAATGGATTGTACAAGCAATTAATCCAAGTATGCCAACACGCCTATGAAGTCGCATTTTTACAGGTGTTTTGATAACTCTATAACCAAATAAAGATGTGAAAATAAGGAGAACAAAGCTAATAATTCCAATCCAAATTGATGTTTCGTAAATCGGAAAATTTTCCATAATAATAAATGATGTCAATTAAAGTTTAATAGACATTATATAAGTTGTAATTAATTGAAATAAAATTAGTTACTTTGCAG
>JACDZH010000393.1 GCA_013426815.1 Paludibacter sp. | reverse complement strand
TATCTCAATTTTCTCTCAATTTGAAATATTATGAAAACATACGAGGCGTGTGTTATGGGCTAGGCGGTTGGTTGCTTTGAACTGGTAATTGTTTGTTCTTGAAATTTTATTTGATATTCAATCAACTGAATTGTCGTCTGAGTTGTTATAGTTCCAAACTGTAAAAAGTAGTCTTCTTTCTGCTTTTCGCGTCTTTTATTATGACAAACTTACTACATTTTATTGAGTTAAAATTTCAATTGGTAAAAATAGTAAATAATCTTATTTGAACTTGTGTTATTCAATAAATAATTGTATTTTTGCATACTATAATTAGCTAACTTATGTTTTATTACTACGGACGAAAAAAACAAATTGCAAAGCATTATCCTGCACCTAACTATGATACAATCATAGAACCTTTTGCTGGTGCTGCTGCTTATTCATTGTTTGGTACAAATTGGAAAAAGGAAATTATACTAATTGAAAAAGATGAGAAAGTATCCCAAATTTGGGATTGGCTGATTAATTCTGCTACAATTGAAGAAATAAATAAATTACCTGATTTAAAAGTTGGAGAAAAAAGTTCCGAATTTCTTCATATCGTTCATGCAGCCACTAAAATGGCTTTTCATTTTAAAACAATAAAGGTAACTCCAGTACTTGAAAGAAATTGGGAAATAAGTAGGCGTGTCTTTGCTGAAAATTTATATAAAATCAAACATTGGACGATAATTAATGGTGATTTTACAGATGCTCCAGATATTGAGGCTACATGGTTTGTTGACCCTCCCTACAAAGGAGATGCAGGAAAGGGATATAGATTTAGCAGTAAATTAATAGATTATGAAAATTTAGCTTTATGGGCTAAAAATCGGAAAGGTGAAGTGATATTTTGTGAAGGCAAAAATGGAGATTATCTTCCTTTTAAACCGTTAATTGATTTAAAAGGAGTTGCAGGTAAAGTTAACAAGGAAGTTATATTTTATCAAAGTGAAGTCAAAGTAAATAAACAATTATCACTGGTTGAGAGTTGGAATCTTTAAGTATCTGGTGTACTTATCAATATGCTCTTGGTTGTCGTATAATAAAACCCAACCTTTCCCCATTTTATCTTTACCACTTTTGCACATTCCAGTAACTTTCGTATTTCTGCCAGTAGTACCAGAGATTTCTCCCCAATCATTTGGTGTAAGTTCATCAGAAAAAAATACTCCAGTTATTGCAGGGTAGCTAAATTCATTATGGATATTTACAAAATCCCAAACAATGCCGAGCAGGTAATTTACTTCTCTGTGGTGCGCTTGCCATGTGATTCCACTCAAATCGTTAATTCTGCATTTACCAGCTTTCAGGTTAGTTCCAGTTTTTAAGTTTCCAATAGTTCCCTTAATCTCAAGTCCTTCTGGGTAATTTCTTAGAATTTCTTCACTTGAACCTAGTCCAGCAGTTGGAATAATATCAGGGTGTCCTTTTTCAATTGGGTTGACAACAGTTCCTTCAACCTTTTCAACAATTTTATTACACAAAATCGCCCCAATCATCGAACCAGTCGTTTTGAAGTCAATATTGTAATATAAATTAGGGGGAAGTATTAATAAAAATTCATTAACTGCTTCTACTGCATTTAGAATTTCTTGATACCCTACTTGGAATCCCAAGTTTTTATTAAACGTCTGATTAATCTTATACCTTATCATTAAATAACTCTTTTATGTCAACATTTAAAGCGGTTGCAATTTTCTCAATGTTGATAAGAGTTATATTTTTTTCAGCTCTTTCTATCATACCAATATAAGTTCTGTGTAGATTTGTTCTAAAAGAAAGCTCTTCTTGAGAAAGTTTTTTTTCTTTTCTCAAAAGTCTCACTCTTTCACCGAATTTTATTAATATTTCTTTATTAGAGATTATTTGAATTAATTTGTTATATGGTTGTTTATCAACAATATTCA
>JACDZH010000047.1 GCA_013426815.1 Paludibacter sp. | reverse complement strand
TTCACCTCAATTATCAATTGAATTTTAAAATTCTTATCCCGAACTCAGGTTACTAGGTACTTTGATAAGTTAAAACTAACAAAAAATTAAAGTAGAATTATTCTTCAATTTAAATTAAGTTTAAATATCATTGCTACAAGTTACTATGTAAGAACTTTATTACACAATGTCAATTGTTTTTTCGATTTAAATTGTAAATTATTTGAGGTATTTTTTAAAACCATCGGTATAAATTATCTGATTTTTACTATCTTTGTCAGTATAAATCAAATAGCAATCCATATTGGGTACTTTTTTACAAACATCCAAACTCTTATCTATTCCCATTACCATAAAAGCCGTAGCATAAGCATCAGCCTGAATACAAGTTGGAGCTACTACAGTGGCACTTAATAAATTATGGACAACGGGATAACCTGTGTGGGGGTCAATTTCGTGAGCGAATTTCTTTCCGTTCAGATAATAAAATTTACGATAATTGCCGGAAGTTGTTAGCGCACAATCGGTAATTGATATTATGGTTTGAAGTTCCTTTATAGTACTTGTTGAATCATCAATGGGTTTATCAATTCCAATACGCCAATAATCTCCATCGGGATTTAATCCTTTGCATACAATTTCACCACCAATTTCAATCATGTAATTTTTACATCCGTTGCTTTCCAACAATTTTGCAATTACATCCGAAGATTGTCCCTGTGCTATAGCATTGGCATCCACCAAAATTTTAGGATTATCTTTAATTAAAACATGGTTTTCGATACGAACTTTTTGATAACCAACGAATGTAAGTATTTTTGACACATTCGGAATTTTGTGATGACCCGAATTTCCAAAACCAAAACCCCAGGCTTTTACCAGAGGACCCACTGTAATATCAAAAGCACCATTTGTATTTTCTGAAACTTCCTGAGCCACTTTAAACATTAGTTCAAAATCGGCATCCGTTCTTACAGAGCTATCATTCCGATTGATGCGTGAGATGATTGATTTAGGAACATAAGAAGAAAGCGAAAGGTCAAATTGATGCATTCGGTATTCAATTTTTTTCTGTAAATCAATTCCATCGGGTTGTAAGTAAGTAGCCGAATACGTAGTTCCTTGCGTTTCACCTTCATTGTGAATATATTCCACTTTAGGTGTACTTTCAATCGTTGGCTTTTGTGTAAAGTAGATTACTATGGCAATGGTAATCAATAATATAGGTATTAATGTAATAATAAATCTTTTCTTTATCATCGATTTGGTATTTTAAAATTTTAGTGTTTATTGATCATATTGCTATACCAATGTTATACAATGACACTTTTAAAATTATGAAGTCTAGTAGCTATTTCCATGATTAAATTGTCAAAAACCTAAATTGTGACATTTAAAGCGATCTTTGACAATATGATATGTTTTTAATAAAAACCCAATTCTTAATCTGCAGGTTCATTTTTTTAATCCAGAAAAAAACATGATACATTGATTTGATTTTCCAAATTTGAAATGTATATAAGATTAACAATTCATATTTTTTTTGTTGTCTGATTATGAATTTGTTATCGATCACAAATTGACATCTTTATTTCCAATTCAAAATCACTTTTCCGCATTCTCCACTTTCCATTACATCAAAACCCTTCTGAAAATCATTTATTTCGAAACGGTGTGTGATTACAGGTGTTAAATCAATACCTGTAATCAACATTTGTTCCATTTGATACCAGGTTTCCCACATTTCGCGACCATAAATACCTTTCAGAGTCAATGCTTTAAAAATAATTTTATCCCATTGTACAGTAGTTGAATTTGGTAATATTCCTAACAAAGCAATCTTTGAACCATTATACATATTTTCAATCATGCTTTCGAAAGCAATGGGCGAACCCGACATTTCCAATCCAATATCAAAACCATGCATATTTAATTTTTTGATAGCGTGTTCAATGGTTTCACCTTTTCGAGGATTAATTGTCATTGTAGCACCCATTTTTTTTGCTATTTCCAGTCGGTAATCGCTCAAATCGGAGACTACAATATTTCGGGCACCGGCAAATTTACAAATGGCCGTTGCCATAGTTCCTATCAGACCGGCACCGGTAATCAGCACATCTTCACCAATCATTGGGAATGATAAAGCTGTATGAGTTGCATTTCCAAAAGGGTCCATTATTGAAGCAATTTCATCGGGAATACGGGAGTCCAAATGCACTACATTTTCAGCCGGTAACGACAGATATTCAGCAAAAGCTCCATCACGATTTACTCCCACTCCCACAGTGTTTTCACACACGTGCAATTTTCCACGACGGCAATTTCGACAATGTCCACAAGCAATATGACCTTCACCGGTCACACGGTCACCAATGCGAATATTCCTTACGCCATGACCTTTTTCTACAATCGTTCCAACATATTCATGACCTATGGTCATAGGTGTTTGAATGGTGCGTTGCGACCAGTCGTCCCATTTATAAATATGCAAATCGGTACCACAAATTGCAGTCTTTTTAATTTTTATCAAAACATCGTTAATACCAACATTTGGCATTGGAATATCTTCCATCCAGATTCCTTTTTCGGGACGAAGTTTTACAAGTGCTTTCATTAATTTAAGAGTTTGAAAGGTTTGAGGATTTGAAAAGTTTGAAAATTTGAGTTTATAAAAATCTTGATAGAATCTGAATACTTAAAAAACTACTAATTTATACTTTCCAACTATTGAGAAGGGGTAAGTGGAAGGTTCAATTCTTTCCCCACTTTAGTAAATGCATTTATACATTTATCTAAATGCTCCCTTTCGTGTGCTGCCGAAATTTGAACACGGATACGTGCCTGACCTTTTGGAACAACAGGAAAGTAGAATCCTATCACATAAATTCCTTCATCAAGTAACCGCGCAGCCATTTCTTGCGACAATTTGGCATCATATAACATTACTGCACAAATAGCTGATTCTGTAGGTTTTATATCAAATCCGACGGCTTTCATTTTTTCCACAAAATACGTTGTATTCTCGTGTAATTTCATTTGGAGTTCGTTCGACTCGTCCAACATTTCGAACATCTTAATTCCTGCGGCTGCCACCATGGGTGGAATGGAATTGGAAAATAAATAGGGACGTGATCGTTGACGGAGCAAATCGATGATTTCTTTCTTTCCTGTTGTGAATCCGCCAATTGCGCCACCAAATGCTTTTCCAAGAGTTCCGGTAATAATTTCCATCTTGCCACGTAAATTGAAAAACTCGGTAACACCACGACCGCTCGCTCCTACTACACCAGCTGAATGCGATTCATCCACCATCACCATGGCATTGTATTTTTCGGCTAATGCGTAAATTTTAACCAAAGGTGCTACATTTCCATCCATCGAAAAAACGCCATCAGTAACAACCAATCGGAAACGTTGAGCTTGTGCCATTTTTAATTGATTTTCCAAATCCTCCATATTTGCATTTGCATATCGATAGCGTTGAGCTTTACAAAGTCGCACACCGTCAATTATCGAAGCATGATTCAACGCATCAGAAATAATAGCATCTTCCTCGCCTAGCAATGGCTCGAAAACACCGCCATTGGCATCAAAACATGCAGCATACAAAATGGTGTCTTCTGTTCCAAAAAAGCGAGCAATGGCAGCTTCCAATTGTTTATGAACATCCTGAGTTCCACAAATAAACCGGACAGACGAAACTCCGTAACCATGACTATCCAACCCATCTTTTGCTGCTGTAATTAACCTTGGATGATTGGACAAACCCAGGTAATTATTGGCACAAAAGTTCAATACTTCTTTTCCATTAGCAACCAGTATCAGCGCACCCTGAGGCGAAACAATAATTCTTTCATTTTTATATAAACCGGCTTGTTCTATATTGGTCAGCTCATTTTGTAGATGCAGTTTAAAATTTTGATACATAATACGATAATTTATTTTTTCTAAAAAAAATTGACAGCTCTTTAGGGTGGGTAAGTGTCAGTAGATAGCCTAGTTATTGTAGTAATTACTATAATTCTCAATTCTTAATTCTCAATTCTTAATTCTTAATTCTTAATTCTTAATTCTCAATTCTTAATTCCAATATCTTCTTAACTATTTTATTTCGAAAGAATCTGCATCCCTCCAAACTGCAAACTTTTCTCGGTATCGCTGCAAGGGTTCAATAAAGATTTCGGCAGTTTGAATGCTGGTTTCATTTTCGGGAAATGACAATAAAGGAGTAGCTTTAGCATCCATTAAAACCGAATGACCGGAATATTCAATCCCTGCTCCATCTGTTCCGACGCGATTTAGACCACAAAGATATGTTTGATTTTCGATAGCTCGTGCTTGTAGTAAAACATCCCAGTCGGCAATGCGACTATTAGGAAAGTTTGCCACATAAATTAGTAAATCGTATTTGTTGTTTGTATTTCGAGCCCATACTGGAAAACGAACATCATAACATACCAATACGCAAATATTGAAACCTAAATTATTCACCAATAATCGTTTATTTCCTGATGAAAAATGGTTCTGTTCACCGCCCATACTGAATAGATGTCGTTTATCGGCGGTTTCAATATCACCTGTTGGAAATACAAAAAAGGCACGATTGTAAATTTTATTATTTTCAGTAGCAATAAAACTTCCGGTTATTGCCATTTTATATTTAAATGCCCATTCACGAAGCTTTTGTACAGTTATTCCACTCATCGTTTCTGCTAAATGCAGTTCATTGATACAAAAACCGGTACTGAACATTTCGGGAAGTACTACCAAGTCGGTTTTACCTGCCAAAGCAGCAATTTGCAAACCAGTTTTTTCTAGGTTTGCCGATTTATCTGCCCAAACGATTGTATCTTGAATTAATGAAATGCGCATAAGAAATCGAAAAATGCAAGTATAAATTGATAAAAAAACTGCAATTATGAAATGTGAAAAATAAAATTCAGAATTATCTAGTCTTACCGGGAATGTAAAATTTTTCGGGATGACAGGCATTTATGTCTTTATAAAAATCTTGAATTTTAGCCAAATCGGCAACTTCATCACCGGTAGGATAAATAATAGTGTTAATTCCCATTTCCTTCTTTTTATAATCGATATATGCCAATTGAATGGGAACACCTGCTTTTACAGCAATATGATAAAATCCCATTTTCCATTTTTTCACCAATCCGCGTGTTCCTTCGGGAGTAATTGCCAAATGGAAACTTTCTCTTTTGGCAAATTCATCTACCATTTGTTCTGTTACCGAAGTGCGTTTCGATCGGTCAACAGGTACACCGCCAAGTGTTCGAAGTAAATATCCGATTGGAAAGAAAAACCACGATTTTTTTATCAAAAATGATGACTTTCGACCCAGTATCCAATAAAACAATTCTCCAATCAAAAAATCCCAATTACTGGTATGTGGTGCTACACAAATTATGCTCTTTTTCGGCTCAGGAATAGTTACAATGGCTTTCCATCCAAATATTTTGAAAATAAATTTACTGAATGCTTTCATGTTATTTAAATTAATTTTAATCTGATATTGAATTCTGAAATAAAAAATTCTATCAGAAATTAAAAAATAGGTATCAAATATTTATATTGTGTTCTTAATTAGAAATGCAAAGTTAGCACTTTTTGGCAAAGTACAAGTTGTTGAAAACTATTTTAGTGATGAACGAATGAATTTGCTAACTTTGCAATCAGAATTATTAGATATAAAGATTTTGCATACTAAAATTACAAGTGGCGGTAATTTTAGGTGACTGAAAATATAGTCAGATCGAGTTGCTCGTAATTAACTTTATAGCAAAGCTTATCAGAACCAATAAGAAGATAATTGATTTGATTATTTCTTATCAGAAACATTGAGAAATATTGGAAGATACAAAATAATCCCTAATAACGAGAAAAGCAAACCACTTATTGTGCCTGATGATAATGGAAACCAAAAAGCTTCCTTTGTTGAACCAATAATAAAGGGCATAAAACCTAATATCGTAGAGGTCATTGTCAAAAGAATTGGACGCATTTTTACACACCATGCTTTCAAATATGCTTGAAGTCGTGATATCTTCATTTGTTTTAGTATTCGATTGTATTCATCAATGATATAAATATTTGCATTTACAGTAAGTCCGCATAAAAGTACAAACGAAGCAAATCCTCCCTGGTCAAAGTTGAGTTTAAAGAGGTAAAAGGTAAGAAAAATGCCAATAAATGAAACAGGAATAACAAAAAGGATAGCAAAAGGTTGTTTTAATGAATTAAAAAGGATACTTGACAAAAAAAAGATAATAACTAAAATAAGAAATAATAATCCATACTGTTTTTCGTTATCATTGCCCCAATAATAATTTCTATTGCTTTTATTTTCGATAATATAACCCATTGGCAACTCTTTCTTAAAATCATTGACCACATTTTCCAGTACTTTTTGTCCCTGTTCAGAGGCACCGATATATTCAAATTGTGCACATAAAAGGTATTGTTGATTTTCTTTATTAATATTTTGAGGCGATTTAACCTTTTCAATTCTTGTTATATCTGTTAATTTTACTACTTTATCATTTGCTCTTATTGGCACATGGCTTAAATTCCAACTATCATAGTTTTGGATTTGTTTTGCATCCAAATATAGTTGCTCTTCTCCTTGATTTGAAAAAACTTCACCGGCATAAATTGACTTCCCCATCGTATGGTTTAACGAACTAAAAAGTTGGATAGGAGTTATCCCTGTTTCGGCTAATAATTTTTTATTTAGATTAAATTCAAATTCCTGATAATCATCTTTATACCAACTAAACTCAGAGTTTATAGTCACTTCCTTAATTCTTCTAAATTCAAGTAACTTATCTTTCAGTTTTTTTGCCCATTCATTTAATTCATCATAATTATAACCGTATAATTCCGCCTGATAAGAACCAGCACTTTCACTTACATCGTTGCTAAAACCATCACCCAATCCGTAACCCCCCCAACTTCCACCGCCCATCTCTAAAGCTTTAGTTATCAAATTTGATTTAAGCGAATTTGGAAATCCGGAATATTGATCTTCTTTTGAAAATAATATTGATATATTAGCTCTACGAGCACTTTCTATTGTTGTTTGGAACTGCTTTACTTGTTTAAACTGACTTAAATAAGCCTCCATTTGCTGAATTAAAAAGTTCATTTGTGTAACTGTCGAACCATTAGGCAAAGTCGCTGTAAGATAAAGACTTGTTTCCTGTCTATCAGTAAAATACGATCCTTCATAAACTTTTTGAACGAAGAGTCGTAAACTTCCGCCAAAAATAATATCTGTATATGGTTTTATAGTTTCCTTATAAAATTCTGATCCCAAAGTTTCATTGTATTTTACTTTCCATTTTTCATTACCTTCTATTTTTTCGGGAAGCATAAAAACAGGCAAACCAAAACCTAATATCAACAATGTAATTAAAAGATATTTCCAACGACACGCAAAAACACAATAGATTCCATAGATTCGTTTTATAAATATTGAAACTCGATTCAAACGTATCTTTTTAAAGAAAACTTTCTTTTGTCTCAATTTGCTTGAAGTTTTAATTTTAAATAGATCCAATAATACCGGAACTACAAAAAGTACAACAAGTAAAGAAATTAATAGGTTAATAATAAGAACAAATGCAAAATCTTGTAAATTCAGCTTTATTTTCTCATCCATAAAAAACACCATGGATAATGCTCCAATTGTGGTAAGAGTTCCAGCCAAAATAGCCATAAACATATACATATTTTTGCGTTTCATTATTTGGTCAGACATTACAATTACATTATCAATAATTAATGTTATGGAAATTGTAATACCAGCTAATGAATAGAGATGAATTTCTAATTTTAGTAAATAATAAATGATTACAGCAATCGCAATATTGATTATAAGTGATATAACTATAAGCAACAGATATTTATAACTTCGATATACTAATAACACAAATAACAGCAATATCAATATTGTAAGGCCCGAACGAAAATAAATCTTGGTGAGTTCTTCTCTGATGTATTCTGTAGCATCATAACTAATATGAATTTCATATCCTTTAGGTAGCACTGATTGAATTTCATTCATCTCCCGCTTTACAGTTTCACTTAATGAAAGCTGATTCGCTGTTTCTTTACTACAACAGAAAGATAAATAGAATTTAACCCATTAATTCGATATATATATTGCGATTCTGCTTGTTGATAATTAACTTTTACAATTTTATCAAGATTTATCAACTGTCCGGATTGAGTTCTTAAAATTATTCCAGCACAATCAAATCCAACATTTTTATTATAATCAGAACTAAGAAGAACACGAATCGAAGTTTTATGCCCTGGTACTTGTTCAACTGATCCATCACCTAAAAACTCTTTCGACAAATAATTATTGATCGCCTGTTGTATTTCACTTGCATTTATACCTAATGTTTCTAATTGTTTTGCATCATACTCCAATCGATATTCCATAGGTTTTGAACCTGAAACTTCAATTCGTTCAATACCTTTGATATTTGCCAATTTTGGTTTGACTTTTTTTTCTGTAAATTCATATATCTCAGCAAGATTATCAGGAGCATTTACAGTATAACTTATAAATGGACGATTAGAATTATCATCAGATTTATTTACCGAAATAGTTGGATAACTTGTCTTTGCTGGTAATGATGGTCTTGTTTGGCGAATAATTGTTGCTATTTCAAATCGTGTAACATCAATATCCGTATGTTTATCTAAATTAATATTTATCCGCCCCCAACCATTTCCGGAAGTAGAACTAATATCCTGAATACCTTCAAGACGGCTCAACATGGCTTCTAATTTAGACGTAACTTGAGTTTCTACAACCTTTGATGATTGACCTAAAAGCGAAAAGTTAATGTTTATCGAAGGTAATGCCTTAGAAGGTGATAATTTGATTGGTAAACTTGTTATCAATGCAATACCAATAATGGTAAGACAAAGAAACACCAAAATAGTTGAGAAGGAAGAAATGGGTAATTTGCGGATCATCAGCGAACTTTCATTAAACTGTCAAATTTCACGAGTAAAGTTGTTTGTTTCTCAAAATCAAATAATGTAAGCTTTCTAATTTTATAGTAACTTAACCAGTAATTCTTAAGTGCTTCTATATAATTTCGTTTTGCTTCAGTTTGACGGTTGAGTGATAAGGTTAATGCACTAATATCATTTTCGCCAATGATAAAACGTTCTTTTGTAGCTTGATAAGCCAAATCAGCAATACCTGTAGCTGTTTCGGCACTTGTTATTACATCTTGCTGAACGCTAAAATCCTGAACAGTATTAACGATATCTTGTTCAAGTGCAATTTCTTTTTGTTTGCCGGATATTTTAATCACATTCAAATTATTCTTTGCCATATTTACTTTTCCTTTTCGTATACCCCAATCCAAAATTGGTATGTTTAGTCCTAGTGTGATAATATCCTGACGAACAGGGTTTTTATATGCCATATTCCATTTTTCAGCTACATTATTAAATCCAACACTGGCATAAACTGAGGCATTAAAAAGCAATTGTTTTGAAGTTTGGTCCACTTGCTTTTCTCCATCAAGTATATCTGTTCTATTTTCAAGATAGGTTGGGTTATTTGCTCTAGAATGCTGTAAAGCAACATCTGCTAAGATTTGAAGTGAATTCAGTTTTTCGGGCAAAAGTAGTTTAATTTCGGTTTCTTTCTCAAGATTAAGAAATGTTACCAGTGCTGACATAGCTTTAGTAAGACTCGTTTGAGCATTTCTTAAACTATTTTTTGCATTTAAAGCATCCAATTGCAAAGTCAACAATTCTGCTTTTGGGATAGCAGCAATTTCAAATCTTTTTTGCCCAATTTGATATAGGGTGTCAGTTGAACCAAGATTTTTAATTGCTCGAGTATATTCTATTTGTGCACTCGCCAAGTTGAAAAAATATTGAATACATGTTTCCGATATTTCTTCTGTTTGAAATAGAAATTTTCGTTTTGCATTTTCGTATTTTAATGGTTCAGTTTTCCTTTCCCATTTAAAACTATTGTATCCGAGTAAATTTTGCTGATATCCAATTTGAATTGGAATCACAGTAAATTGAGTAGAATTTAATTCACCATAGTTTTTAATAAATCCAAAATCTGAATTAGCAAAAATACTACCACCAGTAAAATCAATGTTTTGGCTTAAAACCAAACCTCCATAAGAATATAATGATTTCTGCTGACGGTAAACATCGACATTTTGTTCTGAATCATACCGTTTTATGAAAGTATTATTATAGGAAATTGGAGTCGTATTAAGCGAAAGAGATGGGAGTCGTGCTGCCTTATATGATTTATATTGCCAATAACTTGATAAATAAAGGTTTTTGGACACAAAGGCTTGTAGTGAACTATCACTTGCTATGGCTATGGTTTGTTCAAGCGTAAGAATAAGTTCTCTTTGCTGAGCAGTAATACTAAATACAGATAGTATTATGATAATGAGTACTATAATTGTATTTTTCATTTTATTTAAATTATAAATTATGCATTGTTATCCCGATAACTATTGGGAATATTTACTTTTACTACTTTCTTCCGATAAATAAACCAATAAACCAATGGGACAACAAATAAACTAACCGGTGTACCCATTACCATTCCACCAATTATACCAAGTGCCAGCGGTTTTTCTAATTGCGAACCAATATCGTAACTAAATAATAAGGGGGACATACAAATTATGGAAGTAAAAGTGGTCATTAATATTGCTTTCAGTCTCCTTCTGCCAGATTCGTGTATAGCATCCATGATGGGCATTCCAGTTTTACGAAGTTTGTTCATCATATCTACTTTCAGAATGCTATCGTTAATGATAATACCCGCACTTACTACTATCCCAATAGCAGACATTAAATTAAGAGAATGCCCCAAAACAATAAGCAAACCCAATGAGGCAGTTACATCAATTGGGATTTCGAGTAATACAATTAAGGGTAATACAAAATTTTCGAATTGGGCAGCCAAAATAAAGTACATTAATAAGATAGAAATCATTAGAATAACTATCATCTCATTCATCATTTTTTTATTTGAAAAGAACGAACCTGAAAAATCAATGTTCCATTTATTATTTTTTGAAATGTCTGTTTTTACCTTTTCAATAACTTTGTCAGGATGTTTTGTACCGTAAAATTGTAGAGGGATAAATTCGCCTTGCTTTCCAGAAATAATGGATTTTATGTCTTCAGAATAAGTAACTGTTATAAAATCACTTAAAGGTACAGCAAACGATTTGCCCTGCTCATTAAACGATGTTTTGACTAATGTATTCCGAATAATTTCATTTACTGTTTTTTCTTCTCCTCCCAATATTATAGGTAAATATTGTTGATACGAACGGAGTATTGCAACTTCATTTTCTTTAAATGCAGTTTTCAATACATTATACACTTCATCGTACGAGATGTTATACAACAGCAGTTTCTCACGGTCTATACGTAAATTCATCTGCATTTGAAACGGTGTAGTTGTCGGTTTCTCGTAAGTTTCCTTTATTATTTTATTTTCAATTTCCTGAATATCATCTCGCGAGATAGAATCATTCTCGCTTTTTGGATATAACCCAACACACAAATCTGGCTCGCCTGTTTCAAAAATCTGTTCAAAGATATTACCTACTGGAGATATAGTAACCACAGCCAGAGGAAAATTTTTAGCTAAATAATTGATTACTCTTTTCTTCAATTTGGGAACATCATTTACCTCACGAGCTTTCATATATATTTCGGTTTCAGACGCTGTTTGTTCTTTCTCTTTATTCAGCAAAAACTGTTGTTGCCCCAAATAGGCAGCGTGTTCGGGCAATTCGCTATTCAAATTCCGAAGTAAACTTTCAACTCTATCTTTGTTTTCAGATAAATGGATATTATCATTCCAATCAATTCTTACTATCATTTCTGTTTGAGTAATATAAGGCATTTTTTCTTTCGGAATAATCCAAAACAGAAGTACACAAATTGGAAAAATACCAATCATAACTATTATTGTCAAGGCTTTATGGCTGAATACCCAATGAGTTCCTTTGTCATATATTGTATCAAATATTGAATCTTTTATAGGCTTATTCAGTATTTCATTTTCTCGTTTTAGCCATTCTTTTGGTAGTTTAATGGAATAAATCAGCTTGTAACATATTGGTAAAAAGATAATTCCCGAAATATATGAAACAAACAAGCCCACAGTTACCGAGAAAGCTTGGTCAAAAAAAAGTGCACCCGCTATTCCACTTAAAAAAATTAAAGGAACAAAAACCGAAGTAGTAGTAAATGATGATGTGAGCATAGGTGCAATCACCTCATTTGTTCCTTTAATACATGAATGCTCTATTGAAAAATGTTTCCGGCGATATTGACCAATATTGTCGGTAACAATAATTGAGTTATCTATCATCATACCCGAAGCTAGCACTAATCCTGTGAGTGAAATCATATTTAATGATACACCAAATAAATAAAAAAATAAAAAAGTAATGACAAGTGAAACAATCATGTTCAGACTTATAATAATGGATGTCCGAACATCTTTCAAGAAAATAGCCGAAACAAAACAAACAAAAATAAAAGCGATAATCAAGTTTTGTTTTAAGTTAGAAATGGTATAATCCAATAAAACGGACTGATTTTGGGATACCGAAAAATCAATATCAGGGTATTTCTTTTTAAAATCATCAGTCAGTTTGGAAATTTCTGTTTGAAGACTACTTATTTTTTCATTATTTTGCTTTATGACTTCCATCACAACAGCCCTTTTCCCATTATAAAAAGCCATTCCGGTCTCTTTTTCAGGAACAATGCTTACACTTGCTAACTCCTTTAAACGATAAATTTTACCATTTTTACGGATTATAATATTTTCTATATCCTCTATTGTGCGTACTATCGTAGAAAATTTGATATTATATTCGTAATAACCATCCCTGACAGTCATGCTTCCGGGATCGACATTATTATTCGCTAATGCAGTTTCAATATCTCCATTGGAAATGCCCGAAATTTCTTGCAAATTGTGATTTGGTATTAACATTACTTGCTTTTTAATAATTCCGGTAACATCCACCATGGCTACTTGGGGAAGTTGTTCTATACGGCGTTTAATCACGCTTTCTGAGAATTCACACAAATTAACGAACTCATTATCAACGGTTTTATTAAATGCTTTTTTATTTTTTAGTGTTAGATTCAAATTAAAAACAGGAATATCCGTGGCACTTGCTTTTACCACACGTGGACGATTAATAGTGCGTGGAATATAATTCATGGCAAGGTCAATTTTTTCATTGACCTCAATAAATGCCAAATCCGTGTTAGCTCCATATTCAAATTTCAGGCGAATGATAGCACTACCATCCCTTGTTTCGGAATGAATATCACGTAAACTGCTTATTTGTAACAATTGTTGACGGATTGGTCTTACGGAAGTGTTTTCCAATTCGCGGGCAGATGTATTTTTTCCTGAAATCTTCACGGTTATTTCGGGTATGGCAATATCAGGTAGCAATGAAATAGGAATATTCGTATAGGTTACCAAGCCTAGAATAAAAAATGCCGTAAAAACCATAAATACGGCAATAGGACGATTTAGCAGGTATTTTATCATTTTACTACAGTTACGGGAGCTTCGTGTGCTAAATTGATATTTCCATAGAAAATTACAGTATCTCCTTCATTTAATCCCTCAGTAACTACAAATACAGTTGAATTTTCTAATCCAGTCTTTACGTAATTCCACATAGCTTTACCATCATGGAATGTAAAAACCACCTGTTTGTTACTACGCAATACCAATGCTTTTTTTGGTATAACCAACTGATTGGGCAATGTTTTTTGTACCCCCACATTTACATTCATCCCATCATATAACTTGTTAGCAGGCGACTGAACAGTAGCTTTTACCCGTACCATTCCATTTTTGTCCACAACCGGATTTATTTCTACAATTTTACCCATCGCATTATAATCGGAAACTGAAAAAGGCGAAACCACCACTTTATCGCCAATTGAAATCATGGGTAGTTCGTTCTCCAACATCTGAAATATAACCTCAGGGGCAGCATTGTCAACTATCGTGCAAAAAGCCTGACCGTTAATCGGCTGATTTTGTTCCTTGCTAAACAGATTGGCAACTACACCATTAAAGGGTGCATACAGCACAGCATTTTTCAGATTGTAAGTCGACAACTCATACTGAATTCGGCTATTTTCGAAGTTACTACGGGTTTTAGCTATTCGCATTACATCTTTCGGCACATGTAGAGAATCCTTGAGCGAGTAACCTTGACCTATCAACACATTTTGCAACTCCAATTTACATTTTTCCAAGTTATCAGAGGCTTGCTGTAAGGCGTTGTTGAGTTTAAATAAATCGAGCTGTGCTATTTTCTGACCCTTCACTACTCGTTCACCGTTTTTTACAAAAATGCGTGTAACAACTTCGTTGGTCTGGAAATTCAAATCCGACTTATGGCTTGCAGCAACAATCCCATTTGCTAATATCTCTCGAGCAAAAACAGTTCGGGATAGTTTTACTACTTTTACTTGCGTTTGCTCTTCGGTTAACTTGGTTTGTACTTGTTCTTCTTTTTGCTCTTTGGGTTTGGAAGAGCAGGCTCCTGTAAATACCAGTAAAGTGATTAAAAATAATGAAATAGTGAGATTTTTCATATACAACATTTATTCAATTATGTTCAAATTCGTTTTTATTTTTTTCAATTAATTCCTTCATTTTCTGCTGCATTTCCTTGATAGCCATTGATTGTACTTTGGGTTCTTTTGCTTTCTGTAACATAGGAAGACTATGTAGTTGTTGAATTGCTGGGTTTATATCGGTTGGAAAATCTAATTACGATACTTATCAAGAAAATTAAAAACATTACTGAATTTATCCAAAAATGAATTTCAGTATCTAAGAAAGGATATAACCTACTACAAGGACACCTATCGATATAAACAAAATTCTTCATATAGAGTATATTCTCAATGGGAAACAATGCCAGTAGCCCAATAATCCATCCTAACTTACTTTTTCTGCTAAAAGAAATAAGATAAATAGATGAAAAGGCCAGTAATACAGGGACAACAAATACTGTAAATTTAGGTGTTAATAAACTGAAATATTCATGCCAAATTAGTTCCCAGTTATTCCAAAATAAGAATGCCAATAAAAAAGTTCCAATGCTATACGATATCAGAATAATTTCTGTTATGTTTTTTTTCATCATTAATTCCTTTTTAATCATTAAATCGAAAGTATTTAACACATTTATCATTTATATAAAAAATCTTACCATTTTCAACATTCATTTTATTTTTCACAAAATAATTGTTTTTGTTTTCGAGAAAATTAATCTCCAGTTTTTCTAATTGATTATATTTACTGATATAAAACTTGACTAACTCAGTATTTCCTTCGGTCAAAATAACGTTTACAGGAATAGCATAGTTAGTTTCTTTAAGATGAAACAAAAAATCAATAAATTGACCTACACAAAATGAGCAATCAGAATTTAATAAATAAATAAAACTCGATTGTTTTTTTAAGTTTATCAATAACTTATCAAAATGAAATAAAGTTGTATCATAAACTTGATTGTCAATTGAACATCGTTCGTTAATGATTTCATTTAAGAATTCGACCTTTTCCTTTATTATATTGACATTTTTCTTATTTGTTGAATTGCATGAAATAAACATCATTGCCATAATTATTAGTAGATATTTCATAGTGGTGTAAGTTTTAATAAAATTGGGTTTTTCTCAATATTTATCCCCGTTCCAAAAAAACTCTTACCATCATTGCTTATTGATATCGAGGAAATGTATTGCCCCATATTATAGCTATCAACAAAGTTACCGTTCCAATCAAATTTAAAAATCCACAAAGGGTAATCTTCCATGTTTTTTCCACCTACCAAGAAGTCGCCCATATAAGTTACAAAAAAATAGTCTTTATTTATACAAAAATCTAAATATGTATATGGAATACGCCGATTGAATATAATTTCATTATCCACTATTCTATATTGTGTTAGCATTTTATCCGGTCCTAATATGCGTTTTATACCTTTTAAATTATTATCATAAATTTCAATAATTGGTTTATGCATATATGTATAAATTATTTTATTTAACGCATAGTTTGTAATGATATCGCCATCTGAAGCAACATTTCTTGTTGAATATTTAAAATTTGACTTTTCTACATAGTCACTACCTTTATTTGTTACAATAAATCGTGGGGCATTGTTATTGATTCCTAATTCATCATCTTCAAAGCAGTTTGTATTCTCAATTATTAATTGATTTGCTTTGTAATACTGAGAAACAGTAGGTGAAGAAGTAAAATGTCTTATTGGTAGAGATATATACGAAGGATTTACTAAAACTGAATCAAGATTAAGAAAAGCAACTTGACCTTTCACATAATCATTGATAGTTAATAAATTACCATTTAATGCAACAAATGCACTCAATATCTCATTTGGACCATTCCCAAGTCGATAAAACTTATTGATCAATTTGTTATGGCTAAGATCATAAAATTCTATAAAAAATCCGTTTTCATGTTTTTTGTTCAACACTATCAAAACACTATCATGATAAACAAGAAACAATTCTGCATAAATTAATTCAGGTATGGCTATTGTATCTATTTTTACGTGTTTTGCATTTGTTTTTATATTCTCTTGTAAACTGAAATCATCATTTTTATTATGTTTACAACTACAAATCAAACAACCAACTACCCCAATGATAAAAGAATAAACATATTTCTTCATACAATTATTATATTTTAGTTATCAAAAGTATTCACCTATTTACTTTAAAGTAAATAGATGAATACACTTTTTTGTAAATTAGCTAATTCTTTGTACCACTACAAGTTAATGTATACCCCATTTTTTTTGTTGTACAACTTCCAGATCCAGAGCAGCTTAAAATAGTTTCTCCACCACTGTTAGTAATTTCACAGGACGCCAATGCTTCCACATTAGCCAATGCAAGGTCACCCTTATTACTTACTTTGTTTAAATTTACATTTATCATTGCACCTACGGCAATAGCTACTACCACCATGGCACCAAAAATTTTCTTTTTCATAAATTTTGTATTAATTTAATTTGTATTAGTTAATTTAACTTTTTTTTTGGCTGTATCCATGAACTCATCAGCCTGAAACACGTAGTTTCTGAGTTTCTCGATTTTTTTCTACTTTTGTGTCACTTTTCTTCGTTTTTAGGAGGAAGCCGGGGCGGAGGGCATTGTCGGGTACTTTGCGAGTTTTGACAATTTTTCCGCCCCATTTTCCTGTTGTTAGTACTTTTTTTTTCGCAAAGTTATTTTTTCATTTTCTTATCCTTTAGTCCTTCCTTTTCAATCAATTCCTTCATTTTCGCGCGCATTTCGTTGATAGCCGTAGATTGTACTTTGGGTTCTTTTGTCAACACTTTTTTTCCCATAAGAATTGCACTTTCTTTATTTCCATTCTCAGCATATAGGTTGGCTAATAAGTAATACGAATAAATACGGTTCGGAACAATGTGCGATGCCTTTAAGAAATTTTGCTCTGCAAATTTATAGTTTTTAAGGTTTTGATAATTCTTGCCTAATATGTTATAAAGCATAGGATCGCAACTGATTTTGATGGCTTGCTCCAATATCTGATTACTTTTATTATATTCTCCCGTTTTAGACAAACATTGGGCGTATTCAAACAAAAACAGTGTTTGATCCGAAAGATACGGATAAAGATTTTCATAGTCATTTTTCATTTCGGGATATGCATCAGTGCTTCCTATCATTTTTAAGTTATTCCATTCTTTATAAGCTTTATAAGTTGGGTATCGTTGATATAAAGTGCCAAATAGAATGACAAAGGAAACTGTCAATAACACAAAAACAGCTTGCCAAGGCAATACAACACTTTTTTCGGTAAACCCTTTTACTCTCACAGCTCGCTTTTGAGTGAGTATGAATGCCATAAAAAAGACTAATACAATCAAGAATGGAAGTAAATTGAACGGATATGACATTGCAGCAAATACAAATAACGAAAGCAATCCGCCTGCTTCGGCAATTGCTTTTCGCTTTATTCCCATATAAACCAACAGAATAAAGGAGATAAACAATACAACAGCCGGAATGATTCCAAACTCTATGATAATTTGCAAATACTCATTAAACGCATAGTCGGGATTTCCGGCAATTAATTCGTCTTGTGCAGTACCGATACCCGCTGCGAAATATGCAGCTTGTTCTTCTCCATAAACTCCGGCGAAATGACCTAATCCTACACCCATGGGATATTTAGGAATCATTTGCATTGTAGTTTTCCATATCAACACACGCCCATCAGCCGAATTCTTTTTTAACTGATAAATACCCGTTGCTCCACAAGCTAGCAATAAAAAACCAATAGACAGAAATAGAATTACTTTTTTTCGTTGCAATGCGATATATTCCCTAAGTTGCTTTTTTTGCATGTAATGAAATGATAACACAAAACTGCAACCGATTATCGCGGCTATCCACGCAGCACGACTCAAAGCGGCAGGAAGTACCAAAAGAATACCTACAAATGCAAATATTGAAACTGCAAACCGCAAATAGTGCGGTAAATAACCAACAAAAAAACTCCGTTTAAAAACTACCGAGTCTTTTAATAGATAGTAAAGTGCCACGGGTGCAACTATGGCTAAATAGCCGGAATATGGTCCCGGATTAAAAAAAGACCCCGTAAGTTTAAATAAATTATGGTTTGAAGGCGTAAAATCATAGAGTTGCATTAAGCCCCACACAGCTTCCGCCAAACCTGTAAAAACAAAGAATATTGGGACATAAAAACGTAGAAGTTTATCTTGCAGAGCCACCCTTAAATAGAAAAACAAGAGTAATAACTGTAATAATAGTATCCACTTGGTAGTGATTGCACTACTGAATACAAAATAATTTATAGCCAGCACAAAACCAGTAAACAAAACCGGCAAAAAATCAACAGGGTAAATTTTTAGTTCAACTCTTCTACATCCATACACTACCAATGAAATCAAAGCCGTAACCCCCATTGCCACGTAAAACCAAAAATACTTTGCTGACACAACTCCATTTGCCAATGTATCGTCCACGGCAAAAACTGTGGATAGTACGAGACAAAAAGTAATTAGCAAAACTATGAAAAGGTAGCCCCCTAAATCCCCCTTGGGGGACTTAAAGAACAAGCTTGTTTCTTGTTTCGTTATTTTTGTTGGCATAAATATGCGTCTCATCTGTGTATATTTATCAAATTTGATAGAAACTGCGTCTTAAAGTCCCCCTAAGGGGGAACCAACGGTCAACGTCCAAAGGGAGATAATTAGGGGGCTGGATCTTTCATCATCCTCTCCCATCTGAACTTGCCTGTGTCTTCATCTACCGATTTCCAGATAAATGCCACTTTACCAATGATATGGTCTTCTGGCAATAAACCCCAATAACGCGAATCCTGAGAATCAAAAACATAATCACCTGCCATAAAATAATAATTCATCTTAAAAACATACTCTTTAAAGGGTTTACCTCCCAGTGTGATTATGTTGTTTTTAGTTTCAATTTTTTTTCCAGTTTCGTAAACAATCATTTTACGATACAATTCAATATTCTGAAAATCAATGTTGATGCTGTCATTTACCTTAGGAATGTAAAAAGCACCAAAGTTTTTTATAGTCCAATGGTGAATTGAATCAAAAGGAAAGCAATTAAAAACAACTTTATTCAAGGTAGAATCATTTATAGTGGATAAAGCCAACTGATTACAATACGCTCCCAAAGTATCAGTACAACCTTTCACTTTATAAAATCCATTCTCGATGCAAAATGTATCACCCGGAATGCCAACACAACGTTTTACATAATGAGCATTAAAATCCATTTCAATTTTATTCCAATCGTTATTCGATATAGGAAAATTAAATACCAATATCTCATTCCGCCTGATGGCACGTAAACCTTTCAGTCTTTTCATTTCCCAATTGTTATCAAACAAGAATTTCCAATCTTTAAAAATGCGTGGAACTAATATCATTTTATTAACTAATATATAATCGCCAGTTTTCAAAGTGGGTTCCATCGAACCCGATGGAACCTTGAAAGATGCAAAACAAAACACTTTGAGAAATATTGTAATTACAATGCTTATCAGTAATGTAATATAATAAGAGACTTATATAAATGCGGTTAATTTGCTCAAATCATCATTTGGTTTATCGAATTGA
>JACDZH010000392.1 GCA_013426815.1 Paludibacter sp. | reverse complement strand
CGGTTCTGTGAGAGGTTTAGGGGTGAGATTCCCCTTTACCTACTCGATGTTTCGTTTTACGCAAATAACAATAAGTCTTTTCTATCTTTTCCTATTTTCTCATTCTTCAAATTACTAATGTCAACAACTGCACCGTGTTCAATAAAAACTTCGTAAAATTTTTGATAATTGTCACCCCAATAAATCATTGCGCAAGCCATTGGCGCACCTTTACCGACATCTTGTCCATTCTCTAAAAATCGTAATCTGGTGTCATATAAAAAGCAAATTGCTCTTGCCTTTGTAAATACATATTTTTTCCAATGTGCTGTGTTTGCTGCAATTGGAACAAGAGCTAAGATTTCAGATTTAAAATCATCATTTGCATGGGCGCATTTAGAAAACCAATTTTTTATAGTTGTTCCTCGTTCTTTGTCAATTCCATATGGCGGATTAACGTAGATTTTAGGAAAATTCCACGATTCTTTTAACCCATCTTTTTCTGGAAGTAAGTATTCTGTTCGAGCGTTTACAATAGAATACTCGTTCGAGCATGGGTCTAAATCAATATAACCACCAAAAACTTGCTTTACGGCATCAACATATTTTTGAGGCGTACCCCAAGTCTGACTATTTGTATTTATCTTTCGTCCTGCACTCATCTTAAAAAGTTAACCCAGTTTTTGTTTTTTAATTCATTCAATTCATTTTTAAGAGTTTCCAAACTCTTATTTTTAGGCGATATAATATTGAACCAACTCTCAATATTCTGTATGTTCGATTCAAAATACTTTAATAAAAGTCTGTCAGCCTCAATATTCATTTGAACTTTAGTAAATTCATTTTTCTTTTTCCCCTCAAGATAACTCGATAAAAATGTTTCTCGAATTAGTTTGTATTCTGCTGTTGGGTTAAATAGAAGATTGTCAATAAATTCAGAAAGTCCTTTGTCGGTTAGAAAAATCAACCAGTCATAAGACTGTGCAAGCACTTTCAATTCTTTATTTGGGTGGTCGGAAGTAAACCAATTTCCGTGATTACTAACCACACCAACAGTCAAAATAAATCGTCTTAATAATTCTTCGTCATCCGAATAGATAATCTCTTCCATCAAATCCACGAATGGCTTGATTATAAAAGAACCATCACTTTTATAAATGATTCCATGTAGTTCTCCATTTTCTGTCCTAATTTTTTGAAGAGAAGAGGCTGACCTTGCAACATAAGCACCTTGTTTTGCTTTCTCAATAGTTTGTGGTCCTTTTGTCATACCTTCTTCAACGCCAACTCTCTTACATTCAAACATTGTGTATGGTTTTATACTTTGTTCAAATACATGAAGTTCCAACGTGTTTTCATTTTCTGATTTAATGCTACAAAGTAAAAATGAGTTTGCCGAAGTTGCAATAGTACATGCGTTTCTTAATACGCCATTGCTCAATAGAGAATTATTTTTTCTTTCAAAACCTTGAATATTGAAATCTGTCTTCGCAAGCTCTTTTAGTATTACATTTGCTGTTAATGATTTGTCTGTTTTGTTAATTGTAATTGTTGTGCTGCGAACAATAGGGTGTAGTGAAAATTCGACGTTGTGTGTAATATCAGGGTTTCCATATTCTTCAAGACCTCTTTCAATTGAAATTTGGTTGTTAAGTCCCCATGTTTTAATAAGGTAGTAAGTAATAATCTCAACAAGAGTTCCTAACGCTCTACCAGCGGCTTTTTTTGGATCTTTGGTGTGATTAAAAACTTCTTCTGCCAATACTTTCTGTAATTTGTCTACTGATTCAAATGCCATAATATATTATTTTTTCTGTTTGTTCTGCAAAGTTACTTATTTATCTGCAATGTTGTTTTTTTCCTTCTACAATAACGCATAACGACCGAGGCTATGGGCATTGGCGATTTGCGGGAGCGTTCGCTGTCGTGTAACGACAAAGTGAATGCGGGAGCAAAACC
>JACDZH010000046.1 GCA_013426815.1 Paludibacter sp. | reverse complement strand
TTCTAATTTTAAAATAATGTATCAATGATTTTATAACTTATATAATGTCTAATATTTTTACCTTTATTTTTCTGTATTTTTTTTTATTAAGATGAAAAGTGATGGATGGATAATTCACTAAATTTCAAATTTATTTAGACATTTTGTTGTATATTTAAAAAAAAATGACTTCCTTTGCATTCGAAAAGAAAGTGTATTTTTTCGTTCGTTTATTTCAACTCTCCTATTTTCGTAGTCAGATTTTGTTTTAACCTCGTTTTCTATGCTGTTCTTAAATCACATTTATTTATTTTTATTTTTTTTATTTTTATGAACATTTACGTAGGTAACTTAAGTTACAAAGTTCGGGAAAATGACCTTCAAGGGGTTATTGAAGAGTATGGTCAAGTTGAATCTTGCAAAATTATTAAAGATCGTGAAACTGGTAAATCTAAAGGATTTGCATTTGTAGAAATGGCTGATGATGCTGCTGCTGCAAAAGTTATCGAAGAATTAAACGGCGCTGAATTTGATGGTCGTTCTATGGTAGTTAAAGAAGCTAGACCAAGAGCTTAAGATTAATTTTTTAAGACACAAAAGAACTTCTGTTATCGAAAGGTGGCAGGAGTTTTTTGTTAAAAATATGCGATGTGTTCTGAAGCGTTGTAAAAAAAATATATCAGAACTGAATCATACAATTCAATAAACTTGTAAATTATTTATAATGAAAAAATTAAAAGGAGCTTTAAAAGAAAGTGGAATTATTTCGAAATTTCTACAACTGATTGGTATAACCATATTTTTCACTACAACTGGCTTGATTGTCTGGTCAGTTTTTACAACTGGTAATTCGACAGATATTAATTCGTTGAAACTTTTACAACTGATTCAATCGATGGGTATATTTGTTTTGCCTCCGCTTGTGGTAGCGTTCTTTTGGAGCGAAAAACCTTTGGACTATCTTTTTCTTAATAGTAAAACAAATTGGAAAAATGCTACATTTATTGTCTTATTGATGATCATTTTTATTCCATTTATCAATTTACTTGGTGATATTAATCAGCAATTTAAGTTACCAGATGCCCTTTCAGGCTTGGAAATTCAGATGAAAGCAATGGAACTACAAGCCAAACAAGTTTCAGAAAAGTTCATGAATGTTCATAATCTACAAGGTTTGTCATTCAATATTTTGCTTATAGCTTTTATGCCCGCTTTGGGTGAAGAATTATTTTTCAGAGGAACTATTCAACGCATTTTGGGCGAAAACAGAAATGTAGTGTCAGCAATTTGGATTGCAGCATTTGTGTTCAGTACCATCCATTTACAGTTTTATGGATTTGTACCGCGTTTGCTTTTGGGAGCGTTTTTTGGTTATCTACTGGTGTGGGGTGGAAATTTATGGCTGCCCATTTTGGCTCATTTTACCAATAATTTTATAGCTATTATTTTCTACTATTTAAAACACAATGGTTATAAAATTCCTGATTTAGATACTGTTGGAGTTGGAAATTCATTATGGATAGGGGTTTTGAGCGGAGTTTTAGGCATAATGGGTATTTTTCTACTCAAGAATCAAACTCAGCAGACGAAATGCTATCCTACAGAATAAAAATTGTGTTTCAGTAGTGCTTTATTAGTTGTTTTCGGGTCGAAAAACGTTGATTATTAATAGAATTAATGGAGAAAGGCATTATATCTTAAGGATGAAGAATATGAAAAATCTGAAATCAAAATTTCTTAATTCAATGTAATTTTCGGCATAAGTTAAATACAAAGTCATCGAAATTTTGTATTTTTGTAAGCTAAAATACAATAGAAAGTACTTTTTAAAGTTTGTATTCTTGGAGATTAAAATTTTTTTTTGTAAATAAAATGCTCAAAGATTATTTAAAATATTATCTATTTTCAGGAACTCTTTTGAAAAAAACCATTACATATAAAATTTTGTTTACACTTCTGATAGTTATTGTCAGCGGGTGTTCAACCAAAAAGAACACTTGGACTTCGAGGACTGCTCAGTCCATTAATACAAAATTTAATGTACATTTTAATGGTGCTGTGAGTTATAACGAAGGATTGAAGAATATTATAAATTCAAATAAAGAAGATTATTCTACCCTTATTCCTATGTATCCCATAAGCCAACATGCTAATGCTTCTGCAGCTACTTCAAACATGGATCGCACGATAGAAAAATGTCGGAAAGCCATCAAATTACATTCAATAAAAGTTAAACCAAAGAAAAACACAAAAAAAGAGAAGTTGCCAGAGTATATGAATTTTTATAACCAAAAGGAATTCAATCCGGAATTAAAAAATGCTTGGTTAATGTTAGCACAAGCAGAATTTCATAAAGGTGATTTTCTTGGGGCATCGGCTACTTTCTCATACATTTCACGCCATTACATCACTGATAATGATATGATTGCATTATGTCAGTTATGGAAGGTTCGGGCTTACGGAGAAATAGGTTGGATATATGAAGCTGAAGAAGTACTTTCTAAAATTGTGCAAGATAATTTGAGATTATCAAGTATTGGATTGTTTGCTGCTGTAAATGCAGATTTGCTGCTAAAAAAACAACAATATAAAGAAGCAATCCCATTTCTAGAATTAGCATTATCGAAAGAAAAAGATAAAGATTTGAAGCAACGTTTTGGTTATTTATTGGCACAATTGTATATAAAAACTGGGAATGATGCAGCAGCTTTCGAAAGTTTTTCGAGAGTGATTAAAACGAATCCACCTTACGAAATGGATTTTAATGCACGAATCAACCGAGCTCAAATTGACAAAGGAAATGTGCTGGGTGTACGAAAAGATCTTAGAAATATGCTAAAAAACTCTAACAACAATGATTATTTAGATCAAATATACTTTGCTATTGGAAATACATATTTGAATCATAACGATACCTTAAAAGCTATAGAAAACTACAAACTTTCGGTTGAAAAAAGCAAACGCAACGGAATAGATAAATCGGTAACATTAATCACTTTAGGTGATATATTTTATAATAAACGAAATTATTTGCTGGCTCAACCTTGCTACGATGAAGCCGCCAAAATTATCACTAATGAGCATAAAGATTATGAACGAGTAAAAAAACGAGCTGAAACATTGAGTGAACTTGTAACACAAAATGACATTGTGGTTTTACAGGATAGTTTGCAGCGTTTAGCCGCTATGACCGAAAGTCAACGCTTGGAAGTGATAAAAGAACTAATTGAAAAATTAATTTCCGACGAAAAAGTAGCCACTGAAAAACAGTTGAAAAATGCTGATTCGCCAGATGAAAACATGAATGGAAACCGAAATAGATTTACAGAACAAGAAGAGGACTTAGGAAGACTTCCTCAGATTGGAAGTAGTTCGGGAAATTCAGGTGAATGGTATTTCTATAACTCAGAATTGATACGTACTGGACAATCGGAATTTTTGAAGAAATGGGGAAAACGAAAATTGGAAGATAACTGGCGACGAACCAACAAAACAGCCACAATATTTGCCGATGAGAATATCGCAAACGCAGCTACAATAGTAAAAGATACAACCGATACTGTTTCAAAGAAAAATGATTTTTCTGACACAAAGAATCCTGAGTTTTATTTAAAACTAGTTCCTGTTACACCAGCTCAAATCACCAAATCGAATGCAGAAATTGCGACAGCATTATTAAGTATGGGACTTATTTACAAAGATAAAATTGAAGATATACCAATGGCTATAAGTACGTTAGAGTTACTTATTAGTCGATTTGGAACAGACAAGATTATTTCGGATGCATATTTTCAACTCTATATGATAGCCATAAAAATGGAAAATAAGAAAGATGCAGAAAAATATAGATTGAGGTTGATATCCGAATTTCCATCATCAAAATATGCAGAGATTCTTTCGCAGACGAATTATAAAGAACGACTTTCGATCATGTATGGTGAGCAGGATTCCATTTACAATCTAACTTACAAAGCATACAATGAGAGTGATTATCAAACTGTTTTCAAACATCTGGCTTATATTCAGCAAAATTATCCTATATCGACTTTGATGCCCAAGTTTTTGTTTTTAAATGCACTGAGTATTGGAAAAAAGGACACACCCGAAAAGTTCCAAGCAGCACTAAATGAATTGGTTACTAAATATCCTGAAAGCGATGTGAGTGCTATGTCGAAAGACATTCTTGCATTGATAAAACAAGGTCATGAAGCAAAAACAGGAACTTCGAGCGGTACTTTACTTACACGGCGTGATGAAGCCGCCAAAAACAAGGTAGATGAACAAGCTGCACCACTTCAATTCTCTCCCGAAAAACATTCAAAACACCGGCTTTTGTTTATATGTTCAATCACAACTGATAGTATGAATATGATGCTTTATAACATTGCTTCATTCAATTTTTCGAGGTTTATGATTAAAAATTTTGACTTGGTTATTAATAAGTTAGATAGTTCTAAAAATATTTTGTGTGTGACCAATTTCGAATCGTTTGACGAAGCCCAGTGGTATGTAAATTCAATTGGTACGGATGCATTAATTACTAAGTTGTTAGCTGATTTTCAGGTTCAAAAAGTGATTATTTCAGAAGAAAATTATGTATTACTAAGAACCAAGAACAACTTATCTGAATATTTGGGGTTTCAGGAAAAGAATATTGTAACGAAACAAAGCAACCAATCTCCAGCCAACAAACAACTGAAAAAACCAGAATCGATTGCTACAGTTAAAAATGTTGCTACAAAAAATATTTCTATCGTTCTGCAAAAAAAGATAGAAGTTAAACCGGAAAAAACTGTAGCAAAAACAGACGAAAAAGTAACGGAAAATACAATTGAAAAATCACTCGAAAAAGTGGTTGAGAAACCAATCGACATGCCTGTTGAGATAACGATTGGGAAAGCGTTTGAGAAACCAACCACAAAACAACCAGAAAAGTCTGTTGAAAAGCAAATTGTGAAACCACTTGATAAAGTAATACCTTCGATAAACGATGCTACTAAGAAGGAAACCGTTGTGAATACTTTACCAACTACTACCATTGAGCCCAAACTAGAAGATGTGCCGCTGTATAAGAATTTATTTGCTTATCGAACCAATGAGCCTCATTTTGTAGCCATTTATATTTTGTCGGGAAACTTTGATTTTGAAAAAACAAAAGCTGCATTAAATGATTACAATGCTAAAAATTATAGCATAATGAATTTAAAAGTTTCAGTTGAAACTGTGGCTAAACAGCAAATTATAATTATTGGAAGCATGAGCGATGCAAATGTAGCTAAATCATATTTGTTGCGTATGGTAAAAGAAAATGGGATATTTGAAGGATTAAAAAATGCAGATTATAGAAATTTGCTGGGTTCTCAGAAAAACCTGAACATTTTAATGCAACAAAATGCACTTAATGTTTATTTTGAATTTATGACGGAGTATTATTTGAAATAATATCTTTTCGTCACTTATTAATAAATAGTTGATTTACAACTAATATCACAAAATTAAAAAGCAAGAATTATGAAAAAAGACCGTATACTTTGGGCAGATGATGAAATGGATTTATTGCGTCCTTATATTTTGTTTTTGGAAGAAAAAGGGTATGAAGTAGTGACAGCAACAAATGGAAAAGATGCAGTTGAATTGTGTCAGAACCAAGACTTTGACATTATTTTTTTAGATGAAAATATGCCTGGCTTAAGTGGTTTGGAAACTCTAGCTTTGATAAAAGATATTAATCCCAATCTGCCAATGGTAATGATTACCAAAAGTGAAGAAGAAAATATCATGAATATGGCTATCGGGAATAAAATTGCCGATTATTTGACCAAGCCGGTGAATCCAAGTCAAATTTTGCTAACCCTCAAAAAGAATATTCACAAAAGAGAAATTGTTACCGAACATACGACATCGACATATCAATCGCAGTTTGGAAGAATTGGTATGCAAATTAACGATACGCTTACTTACGAAGATTGGGTGGAAGTATATAAAAAGCTGATTTATTGGGAATTGGAGTTGGCAGAAACAGACAATGGTATGGACGAAATGCTTAAAATGCAAAAAGCAGATGCCAACAATACTTTTACTAAATTTATAAAAAAAAACTATGTAGACTGGTTTGAACATAACGAAAAACGCCCATTGATAAGTCCTGAAATTTTCAAAACTAAGGTGTTTCCGTTGCTCGACAAAGGAGAAAAGGTGTTTTTTATTTTAGTCGATAATTTTCGTTATGATCAATGGAAAGTCATTCGTGAAATGCTGAGTGAATTTTACCAGTTCAACGAAGAAGAATTGTATTGCGGAATACTTCCAACAGCCACTCAGTATGCTAGGAATGCGATTTTTTCGGGACTTCTCCCACTGCAAATTCAACAAATGTTTCCTGAACTTTGGGTAGAAGAAGATGATGATGACGGAAAAAATCTGTACGAAAAGGATTTGCTTCAAACTCAGTTACAGCGTTATCGTAAGAATTACAGTTTTTCATATCATAAAATTAATGACTCCAATTCCTGCGAACGGTTGATTGATCAATTACCCAGAATTGATAATAATTCATTGAATGTTTGTGTATTGAATTTTATTGATATGTTATCTCATGCCCGCACTGATTCGAAAATGATGCGCGAGTTGGCAAATGATGCAGAAGCCTATCGGTCGTTGACATTGTCGTGGTTCAAACATTCAAAGACTTATGACCTTTTTAAAGCAATTGCTTTGCGTGGTTATAAAGTAGTATTTACCACCGACCACGGTACTATTCAAGTGAATGGGGCGATAAAAGTTGTGGGCGATAAAAACACGAATGTAAACTTGCGCTATAAAGTTGGAAAAAGTTTAAGTTATAACAAAAAGGAAGTGTTTGAACTACTGCAACCTACCAAAGTAGGGTTACCAAGTCCTAATGTAAGTTCCGCCTATATTTTTGCGTGCAACGATAACTTCTTTGCATATCCAAATAATTATAATCATTACGTTGGTTATTATAAAGATACATTTCAACACGGGGGTGTTTCGCTCGAAGAAATGTTGTTGCCATTGATAGTAATGCAACCTAAATAAAAACCCGCAAAATCCCCCGAAATGGGACTAAAAGAGCTATCTAATTATAAAACAAACAAATAACACTAACTTAAATTCCCCCATTCGGGGGATTAAAGTAGGCTTATGAAAACCTATACCAATGTTAAAGACCTCGATAATTTGCAAGATGCAATTAAAGAGGCATTAGAAATTAAGAAAAACCGTTTTGCTTATAAACAAATTGGTGAAAATAAAACCTTACTCATGGTGTTTTTCAACTCCAGCTTACGAACCCGATTGAGTACTCAAAAGGCAGGTATGAACCTTGGAATGAATACCATGTTGCTAGATATTAATTCCGGTGCTTGGAAACTCGAAACCGAACAGGGAGTGATAATGGATGGCGATAAACCCGAACATATTTTAGAAGCAATTCCGGTAATGGCAAATTATTGTGATGTGATTGGTGTGCGTGCTTTTGCTAATTTGGAGAACAAAGATTTCGATTATCAGGAAACCATTATCAATCAATTTATTCAATATTCTGGCAAACCTGTATTCAGTATGGAAGCAGCTACAGGACATCCATTACAGGCTTTAGCCGATTTAATTACCATCGAAGAATACAAAAAATCATCTCGTCCCAAAGTGGTTCTGACCTGGGCACCACATCCCAAAGCTTTACCACAGGCTGTTCCAAATTCATTCGCCGATTTTATGAACGAAGCTGATCTGGAATTTGTAATTACTCATCCCGAAGGTTACGAATTGGCAGATAAATTTGTACGTGGAGCACGTGTTGAATACGACCAAATGATAGCATTTGAAGGTGCAGATTTTATTTATGCCAAGAATTGGTCGGCATATCAGGATCCAAACTACGGCAAGATTCTGAGTACAGACCGCTCGTGGACAGTTAGTGACAGGCAAATGGCTGTTACCAATAATGCACATTTTATGCATTGTTTGCCGGTTCGTCGCAACATGATTGTAACCGACGAAGTAATTGAAAGTCCGCAATCAATTGTAATTCCACAGGCTGCTAACCGTGAGATATCGGCACAATTGGTAATAAAGAGGCTTCTAAGCCTCTAAAATACCTCCAAAGTGGAAGCTTAACAATAAATTAGAAAATAAAAAATAAAATTTCCAATTGCCCATAAATGTTGGAATTTCCTCTACGGGGGATTAAGGGGGCTGATTATATTATGAATATAGAAACTGTTGCCGCATCCATCAGGAACGTGCCTGATTTTCCGAAACCCGGAATTTTGTTTAAAGATATCACAACGGCAATGAAAGATGCCGAAGTCTTGAAATTTATTGCTGACAACTTGTACAATTTTTACAAAAACAAAGGTATTACCAAAGTGGTTGGTGTTGAGAGCCGTGGATTTGTTTTGGGAAGTATTTTGGCATATAAACTTGGTGCAGGTTTTGTGTTGCTTCGAAAACCCGGAAAGCTTCCTGCAGAAACTTATAAAATAGATTATGACCTGGAATATGGGCAAGATTCACTCGAGATTCATAAAGATTCGATTGACGAAAATGATGTGGTTTTGTTACACGATGATTTGTTGGCAACAGGCGGAAGTGCAAATGCTGCATTGGATTTATTAAGTAATTTCACACATAACGGCATATATGTGAGCTTTTTGATAGAACTAGAATTTTTAAATGGTCGTCCGCGTTTGAAAGGTGCAAAAGATATTCACGCATTGATAAAATTTTAAAAAAAAGTTCAAATTCCTACCTTTTGTTTTAGGTAGAATTATTACATAAAATAAGTGATACTCCCTATATAAATCTCCATTTACAATCCTATGATTCGAACTAAAGAGAAGTTGACAGTGGTAAAAGTTGGTGGAAAAATAGTAGAAGACCTGCAAAGTCTGAAACAACTATTATCCGACTTTTCGAAAATTGAAGGTTACAAAGTGTTGGTGCATGGTGGTGGCCCTTTGGCGACAGCTGTGGCAACTCAACTTGGGATTGAAAGCAAAATGGTGAACGGTCGACGTGTAACCGATGCTGAAATGCTGAAGGTGGTGACTATGGTTTATGGTGGATTGGTGAACAAACAAATTGTGGCAGGATTGCAAGCCATAGGCGTGAATGCTTTGGGACTTACAGGTGCCGATTTGAATTATATGTGTTCCGTGAAACGTCCTGTTACAGATGTTGATTACGGATATGTGGGCGATGTAAAGCAGGTAAATGATGATTTTTTGGCTGATTTAATTGCAAAAGGCGTTGTTCCGGTGCTGGCACCTTTAACCCACGACAAATTGGGAAATCTACTGAATACGAACGCCGACACAATTGCCGGTGAAGCAGCAAAAGCACTTTCAACACATTTTGATTTAACTCTAATTTATTGTTTTGAAAAAAAAGGTGTGCTTACTAATGAAAACGATGATGAAAGTATAATACATAAACTTACCCCAAACCTTTTCGAGAAGTATGTTACTGAAGGAATAATTCAAGGAGGAATGATTCCAAAATTAGAAAATTCATTTCAGTCACTTCGGGCAGGAGTAAAAGAAGTAATAATTACGAGAGCTGATTTGATTCACACAGTTGGAGGCACCAAAATTATACTTTGAAATAACTTCAATTATTTACTGCAATTCGAATAATATAAAAATTCACGAGTTGTCTTTTTTAATAATTTCATTGCAGACCTAAGGTTTTTTTTAAATGCGTTACAAAGATGTTTTTTAGCATCGATTCGTTTTTTTAAACAGCTCAAAATCAAAGTATGTCCTGTCTTCGACCACAATTGTCCCTCTTGGAAAAATCTGATTAATGCGAATTAAATGTTGAACTAAAAAATTAAATAAATATAGGCAGCAGCAATTCTTCCACACATAAAAGTCAAAATAAACTAATAGCAATATAAAACACATTAGTTGATTTCCAAATAAACTAGAAATTATAGATTTTTTTCAAGTTTTTAATTTCGAAATGTTAATAACTATGTAAATATAAATTACAAGCCTTATTTTAATATAATTGTCATTTAACTTCAATTTAATTGTAATTTGTAAGTAGTTTCTTTGTTTTGTAAAAAAAATATAATGAAAATTAAACTATTTATTATCAGTTTATGTATGACCTTATTTACAAATCAAACCCTTACTGAAAATCCTGCTCAGGGAACCCATTGGAATAACGATAAAGAGTTGAAAATATTGAGTTGGAATATCTATATGTTGCCATATATCAGTTTGTTTAACAAAAATGGCGAACGTGCAAAAACCATTGCCGAAAAGTTACACGATTCAGATTATCAAATTATTGTTTTTCAGGAGGCTTTTAGTAGTAAATGCCGAAATATTCTGGCAAAAGGTCTTTTAAAGGAATATCCTTTTCAATATGGACCAGCCAATAGAAATAATTTACCTTTCAAAACCAATAGTGGACTGTGGGTAGTGAGTAAAATTCCGCTTACCGAACTTGGGGAGTTTCAGTTTAGTAGCAGTGCAGGTTTCGATATAGTTGCACGAAAAGGTGCAGTACTTTTTCAAAGGAATTTTAGAGGTTCAATTTTTCAACTTCTTACTACGCATCTTCAAGCCGATAATTTATCGGAAATTAGATGTAGACAATGTGCCGAAATAAAAGAACATTTATTGAATCCATATTACCAGAAAGATATCCCACAACTGATTTGTGGTGATTTTAACATTGAAATGGATGATAGACATAATTATCAGCAAATGCTACAAACATAGGATGCCCAAAATGGCGAATTGAGTGGGACAGTGAAGGTGACTTATGATGAAGTAAACAATAAATTGGCTCGTAATAACAATGGAAAACTACGAATAATTGATTATGTGTTGGTTAGAAATGCCGCACTAATTGACAAAATTGAGCGAAAAGTGCAGACTTTTTTCACATTTGTTGGTGGAGTCGAATCAAATCTTTCAGATCATTATGCAATGGAATTCAAAGTGAGTTTTTCAGTACAATCTGATAAATCAATCGCACAATTTAATAAATTGTGAACTTTTATTGGATTTGGCATTTGGTTCAATTGGTTTCGGGTTTGAAACTGACTAATTCTACTACGAAAAATTTATTCTATCAGTTTTTTGTTAGTTTATTGAGGATTTATTTAAAAAAACATGAGATATAAATTGCAATTATTAATTTAGTATATTATTTACTTTATCATTCTTGACTACCTCAATGTGTTTTTTCAGTTGATATTAATTTCGAAATAATCTACTTTGCTACCATTTGATTTGCTCTTTTTATAATAGCATAAAGAAAGAATATAATAGATTTTTTACATCCACGAAGGATATAAATTTGGAACTCGTTCAATTAATCTTGCATATATATTCATTAGTTTTTCTCTAATATTATCTTTGTCGAACTGTATTACGAGTTGCTTTGAAAGTGCTAATCCATTTGAATAGAAAATCTTATCATTCAAAAGTTGGGTGGTCATCATTTTAAAATCATTCGTAGTTTTAGCTTTCAAATAGCTATAATTATACAGTGATTTGTATTCTTGAATATCCCTAAATACTACTGGCATTCCGCAGGCAGCAGCTTCAATGGGTGCTAGCGGGCAGTTCTCTTGGTATGAAGTGAAAAGCATCATATCAGATGCGGCATAAATTAAAGGCATCTGATCTAACTCCAACATGCCTGTAAATTGCAAATTATCTGGTGCATTTTCTATCCGCGCATCAATCCGCGAAATTCCTTCGGTCATGGCTTTAAATGGTCTTCCACCAGCCCACACAAATCGTGCTTTAGGAATAGAAGTAGCCACATCTATAAAATCTTCCACACCTTTTCTTGCTTGAAGTTGTCCAACTCCCAATACAACAAAATCATTTTCCGAAACTCCTAAAAATTCCCGTCCCTTCTTTCTATTTTCATTAGTACGTTTCCACTTGTCAATATTAATTGGATTGAAAATTCTAACAACTTCAGTTTTTGCTCCTAATTCCAAAATTGCTTTCTCAACCATTGGTGAAATGGCAATACAAACATCAGCATAAGAATACACTTGCTTGAGATACCATTTTACAAACGGCATTAAAACTGCACTAATGGGTAGCGAACCTTTAATTGAATCGGGAATTACATGAACGGTATGAATTCTTCTGCCTTTGTAACCCAATCCTTTAAAAAAATAATATGGACCATAAGTATGACAATGGATTACATCACCTGACCCCTCGTTATTGACCACTACTTCTATATCTTTTTTTGATTTTAATAAATCTACATGATCAACAAATGCTGTATGTACACCATTGCCTTTAATCATGTACTGAGTTTCAGAAACAATATGTATTCTCATAATCTTAAATTTTTAATTTTTAATGAACTACTGAATTAATCAGTTCTTACAAATAATCGTTTTATAAGAAAAAACATGATAATTAAAATAATCATTGCTAAAGAAACTAACCCAAGATAAAGATGTAGATGTGAGTCAGCATTGGTTATCATATTCCAATAAGGTCCTATTATAAATCCAACCGTTACATAAGAAGATACCCAAATAGCAGAAGTACTTAAAAGAATTAAACTATATTTTTTTGGTGAGATTTGAAGTAAACCACTCAAAACCGAAATATAACCACGAACAAAAGGCGATAATCTGCCTATATAAATTCTTGATAACCCTGACTTTTCAAAATTTAGTCTAATTGTGTTAATTTTCATTTCAGAAATTGGTAACCACTTTGGTTTTCGTTGCAATATAATTTGTCCAAAAAAATAAAATACAATGTAAATTATACAACTTCCTAATAAATCACCGAATACAGCGGAGAAAATTATCAATGGCAAGTTTAAAACTCCCATAAAAGCCAGATAACCCGAAAACAGTAATACTAATTCATTTGGAATTGGATTAGGGAAACCTACTTCTTGTAGAAAAATGAGCACAAGAATACCAAAATAACCATATTGCGAAATGCTGGAAACTAGTTCGATAGGCATAATCTAATTTATATCTAAGCTTCAAAACAATATCCATAGCCAAGTCGAGTAACAATATTTTTATCGTATTTACCGATTTTTTTTCTTAAACGAGTGATATTAACATCAATTGTTCTATCGAGCACACAAACATCGGCCGACCATACACGTGATAGAATTTCATCTCTACTGAATAATCTATTTTTGTTTTCTAAAAAGAGTTTTAATATTTCAAATTCCTTTTTGGTAAATGAAATTTCATTATTGTCAACCAATACCTTCTTATTAATTATTTGCAGTTCAAGTGTTTCATACGAAAGGTTTTCGATATTTTTTACTTTCACAATTTCTAATCTTCGAAAAACTGCTTTTACCCTTGCTACCACTTCTCTAATTGAAAATGGCTTATTTATATAATCATCGGCACCAAGCGTAAAACCTGTTAACCGGTCATTTTCACTATCTTTTGCCGTTAGAAATATGATTGAAACAGAGGAAATATTAGGGTTATCGCGTAGCATACGTGCTAGTTTGAACCCTGAAATTTCGCCCATCATTACATCAAGCAACAGTAGATTGTACTTGCATATATCCTTTTTTAAAGCCTCTTCGGCAGAATAAGCCACATCTACTACATAGCCCTCTGATTCTAAGTTGAATTGAAGTATTTCACATAAATCTTCTTCGTCATCAACAACTAATATACGATATACATCCATAACTAAATTAATTTTTATTTTTTGCAAAGGAATACTTTTGATATTACGGTGCTATGTGATTGTTGTGACAAAGTTGTTATTAATTTAAGTTTTAGTCTACTCCGATAAGTCAATATTCCATTTTCTGAGTTTACTCAAAATTCCATTTTTTGAATTGAGCTAAGTTGAAATTTTATTATTTAATTGAACTCTTAAAACCCGGAATTGTAGTTTGCAAGTATATCATAAAAATATAAGTTGTTGAACACATCCCCGAATTCAGAAATGGTATTTTAAAATTTAAAATTAAAAAAAACAATTTGAAATATTTTTATTACTTATATAAATGAAATACAGATACATAATGCTTCGAATTTGTATTGTTGTGATAACAATAAATATGAAAATAATTAATATACAACTGCAATTAAATTCCATTTTAATTAGTTTACCATTTCACTAAAAATTGTCATCAATAAAATCTTCTAATATAAAGTATAAAAAAATGTAACCAATTTGTAGTTCGTTTGCAATACTATCTTATTATTATTGTAATACTGTATTCACACATTTTAAAAATTCAAGCAATATCTTTGCCAAAAATAAATATGATAAAATAAGTGGTAAATAAAGGATTCATTTTAAGCATTTTAATTACATTGTCTGTTATAAGTGTTTATGGACAAGGCATTTTGCAGGGAATAGTAACTGATGCCGAAACTGGTGAAACTGTAATTGGGTGTAATATTATATTACAAGGCACTACATTGGGTGCAATTACTGGTTTGGATGGTGATTACGTTTTAAAAAACATCCCTACCGGAACATACAATGTTATATTCACATTTATATCTTACGAAAAACTGATACAAAAAGTAACTATAACCAAGGGTGGAACCATAGTTCAAAACATTAAACTAAAAGCTGCTTCCATGCAAATAAAAGATGTGGTGGTAACTGGCACTCGCCGTACAGATACAGAACTTTCTTTGTTAATGAACAACAAGAAGAGTGTTTTGACGGTGAATGGAATTTCCTCTCAACAAATTGCACGTTCGCAAGATAAAGATGCCTCAGAAGTTATTCGACGTATTCCTGGTGTAACCATTCGCGAAGGTAAGTTTGTGATAGTTCGTGGATTAACCGAACGTTATAACTCAGTTTGGCTTAACGGTACATCCACACCGAGTAGTGAAAGTGATGTACGCGCTTTCTCATTCGATGTCATCCCAAGTGGACAAATTGACAATATTCTGATTTATAAAACTTCAGCTCCCGAATTACCTGCCGACTTTGCGGGCGCTATGATTAACGTAAAAACTAAAAGTTTGATTGACCGTAATAGCATAACTGTTTCAGCATCGGTAGGTTATAACCAATTAGCAACTGGTAAAACGTTCTACACAAGTCAAGGTAGTAAAACAGATTGGTTAGGTTTCGATAATTCTGTACGTATTATACCATCCATTGTTCCATCAACTAGCGATTATAAAAATCTGTTTGATCAAACCAATGATTCAAAAAAGCAACAGATTAATTCTATATCTAAATCGTTTAGCAATATAATGACTCCTAATAAAATAACTGCAAAGCCAGATGCTGACTTGCAATTAACATTAAATCAGCGATTTAGACTAGGAGATATTTCTGTTGGAACAATTACTGCATTTGGTTATAATTCTTCAAATACTTCAGAATCAGGCTTTAGAGCAGCATATTTATCTTACCCCGACACTTCATACAGATATAATCAATTAACCTACCAATCCAAGATACGTATTACAGCTCTTTCGAATTGGATATTTACATTTGGTGCTAATCAACGAATTGAATTTCGAAATTTATTAAATAATATTGGAGCAAACCGAACTATTTTAAAAGAGGGATTTGATTTCTATTCACAATCAAACGATCGTTCGTATGAGTTATCTTATGAATCTCGCTTGACATACTCGAGTCAACTTGCAGGCACACATACATTTAATTCAGAGGCTACAAAATTTGATTGGGTAGTAGGATATGCTTATGCCAACAAAAACCAACCCGATATTCGACGTTTGAAAACAATTTCATACGATACCGATCCTGAAACTCAATACTCAATGGGTTTTAATACGCAAGGTGCCTCCGATGCATTTGGTCGTATGTTTTTACGTAACAATGAAGATATTCTAAGTGCTGGAGTAAATTTTTCACAAAAACTAAAAATTAATAAATTTTTACCAGAAATAAAAGCAGGTGCTTATTTTGAAAATAAACAAAGAGAATTTACCAATCGTGTTTTCAATTATGTGAAAGGTTCAACGAGCTCATTTTATTATACACTTATTGATTCGTATAACAAAACCACTGCTTTTGATGATGCAATGTTTAGTTCAATAAATAATATAATAAATAACAAGATTGATTACAATACAGGTGTTGTGTTATTAGATGCATCGCAAAAGGCTGATAGCTATAATGCCAAAAATCAATTATTTGCTGGTTATTTAGCTGTGAATTTGCCTTTTACAAGATGGTTTAATATTTATGCTGGTGTTCGTATTGAGCAAAATAATTTGGGATTAAACGGCTACAAGCGCGATGGAACTGACAATACACCTTTACCAGTAAATATTGATACATTGAATATTTACCCTTCTTTTAATTCCACAATTAATTTGAACGAAAAAATGATGTTCCGTTTAGCAGGAGGAAAAACAGTTAACCGTCCGGAGTTTCGTGAAGTTTCGCCATTTGCATTTTATAATTTCGAAGAAAACGTGACTGTTTATGGTAATCCGAAAGTAAAAAATAGTTATATCAACAATTTTGATGCTCGCTTCGAGTGGTATCCTACATCGGAAGAAATTATGTCGTTGGGTGTTTTTTATAAACATTTTAAAGATCCTATTGAATCAAAAATTCTGTATACTGGTTCAGGATGGAATTATACCTTTCATAATGCAGAAAAAGCACAATCGTATGGAGTGGAATTTGACGCACGTAAACGATTACATGAATTCGAAAAGTCGAATAATTTAAAATTTCTAAGCAACATTACTTTTGTTGTAAATGCATCAATTATTAAATCAGTAATTCTTACCGATTCTGTTACTGAAGGTGAAAGTCAACGAGTTTTACAGGGTCAATCGCCATATATTGTGAATGTTGGCTTGTATTACAACGACACAAAAACAGGAATAATGGGAAGTGCTATGTTTAATAAAGCTGGAAAACGCATCGCTATAGTTGGAGATAAAGATATTCCTCACATTTTTGAAATGCCTTTTAATTCTTTAGATTTTACATTCGAGAAAAAAATATCCGAAAAAATAAGTATCAAGTTTGGTGTTAAAAATGCGCTCGATGGCGATGTGGTTTTTCAACAATTTCAAAAATATACAACTTCAACCCATGAACCGGCCGTGCGCGAACAGGTTACAAATAAATTCAAGCCTGGCCGTCAGTTCAAACTTGGCGTAAGTGTGAGTCTATAAGAATTATGAAATAAAATATTATTAGTTTTCAAGTATAAATCAAAAAAACAATTTTTTAAACAAACAAAAACAAACAAAAATGAAAAAGAATTTACTTTTCGGAATTGTAATGTTGGCAATATCTTCGGTATTTGCACAGCCATCAATTGACAATAATTTTTTTGACAAAGTGAACTATCGTGGTGCATTTGGTGCAACCAATTGGACAGCAGGTTGGTCAAATTTTGACCCACAAAATACAGTTTATCCAGCTACGACTGTTACTGTTGTAGCAGGCAATATAGCTTCAAATACAACATGGACAAAAAACAATGTGTATTTGTTGAATGGTTGGGTTCGTGTACCAGAAGGTTTAACTTTAACCATCGAAGCAGGTACTGTAATTCGTGGAGATAAAACAGCTAAAGGAGCTTTGATTATCGAAAAAGGAGGTAGATTAATTGCTAATGGAACAGTAACAGAGCCTATTGTATTTACTTCTAATCAAGCTGCTGGAACTCGTACTTATGGCGACTGGGGTGGAATAATTATATGTGGTAAAGCACCTATCAATGTTACAGGAGGTTCAGCTACTATCGAAGGTGGTGTTAGTTCAACCTATGGTGGAACTGACGCAGCAGATAATTCAGGTAGTTTGCAGTTTGTGCGTATCGAGTTTCCTGGAATTGCATTTGCAACCAACAACGAAATCAATGGTTTGACAATGGGTGGTGTAGGTACAGGAACAACTATCGATAATGTACAAGTTTCGTATTCAGGCGACGATTCATTCGAATGGTTTGGTGGAACAGTTAATGCTAAACACTTGATAGCATTACGTGGCACAGATGATGACTTTGATACTGATTATGGATATTCGGGTATGGTACAGTTTGGTGTTTCTCTACGTGACCCAAATGTAGCCGATGTTGTAGGTAAATCAAATTGTTTCGAATCTGACAATGATAGTGGTGGTACAACAAATACTCCATTCACAACAGCTATATTCTCCAATATTAGCTCATTCGGTCCTAAAGCAACCACAAGTAGTACTTGCAGCAGTTTTTATCAAGCAGCCATCAATGTTAAGAAAAATACCAAACTTCAAGTTTACAACTCAGTTTTGGCTGGTTGGGTAAATGGTATCAAAGTAGAATCAGAAAATACGAAAGCCAATATGGTAAGCAACGACATAAAAGTACGTAACTCGGTTATTTCTGGAATTAGTTCAGGTAATGAATTTACACTTTCGACAGTTACAACATGGACTGCAACAGATATGTTAACTTGGTATACTACTACGAATTTTAAAAACGCAATCAATGCGGATAATGCTACTTTAGCTGTGGTTGATCCATTTAATCTAACTGCTCCTAAATTTTATTTGACATCAGTTTCATCAATGAACGTAAATTCGTTTTGGTATCAGGAAAACAATACTGCTACCATCGACAATAACTTTTTTGACAAAGTGAACTATCGTGGAGCATTTAGCACTACCAATTGGACAGCAGGTTGGTCAAATTTTGACCCACAAAATACAGTTTATCCAGCTACGACTGTTACTGTTGTAGCAGGCAATATAGCTTCAAATACAACATGGACAAAAAACAATGTGTATTTGTTGAATGGTTGGGTTCGTGTACCAGAAGGTTTAACTTTAACCATCGAAGCAGGTACTGTAATTCGTGGAGATAAAACAGCTAAAGGAGCTTTGATTATCGAAAAAGGAGGTAGATTAATTGCTAATGGAACAGTAACAGAGCCTATTGTATTTACTTCTAATCAAGCTGCTGGAACTCGTACTTATGGCGACTGGGGTGGAATAATTATATGTGGTAAAGCACCTATCAATGTTACAGGAGGTTCAGCTACTATCGAAGGTGGTGTTAGTTCAACCTATGGTGGAACTGACGCAGCAGATAATTCAGGTAGTTTGCAGTTTGTGCGTATCGAGTTTCCTGGAATTGCATTTGCAACCAACAACGAAATCAATGGTTTGACAATGGGTGGTGTAGGTACAGGAACAACTATCGATAATGTACAAGTTTCGTATTCAGGCGACGATTCATTCGAATGGTTTGGTGGAACAGTTAATGCTAAACACTTGATAGCATTACGTGGCACAGATGATGACTTTGATACTGATTATGGATATTCGGGTATGGTACAGTTTGGTGTTTCTCTACGTGACCCAAATGTAGCCGATGTTGTAGGTAAATCAAATTGTTTCGAATCTGACAATGATAGTGGTGGTACAACAAATACTCCATTCACAACAGCTATATTCTCCAATATTAGCTCATTCGGTCCTAAAGCAACCACAAGTAGTACTTGCAGCAGTTTTTATCAAGCAGCCATCAATGTTAAGAAAAATACCAAACTTCAAGTTTACAACTCAGTTTTGGCTGGTTGGGTAAATGGTATCAAAGTAGAATCAGAAAATACGAAAGCCAATATGGTAAGCAACGACATAAAAGTACGTAACTCGGTTATTTCTGGAATTAGTTCAGGTAATGAATTTACACTTTCGACAGTTACAACATGGACTGCAACAGATATGTTAACTTGGTATACTACTACGAATTTTAAAAACGCAATCAATGCGGATAATGCTACTTTAGCTGTGGTTGATCCATTTAATCTAACTGCTCCTAAATTTTATTTGACAACAGGATCCGTATTAAACACAGAATCGTATTGGAATTCTCCTACTACAGGTATTACTTCTCCATTTTTAACTTCAAACAATAGCTTGAAAATATATCCAAATCCTGCACAATCAGAATTGACAATAGAATTGCCATTTGAAAACAATAGCAATGTAAATATTAGTATTCTGGATGTAACTGGTCGCCAGGTTTATAGCGAAAAAACTATAGCAGTAGAAACTGAAACAATGAATATTTCAAAACTTTCTACCGGTTTATATTTAGTTGTTGCAAAACAAGGTAATGTGAAACTTACACAAAAATTATTTATTAGCAAATAAGCCAATAAAATTCATTGATAAAAGAGTAACACGCATAAAGCATCGGAGCTTTGTGCGTGTTTTTTTTAACTAGAAGAAATGCTTATTTTACTCAACTTTCTCAATTCAACAAAAACGCAGAATTATAACCAATTCTAGTCTTGAATTCTACCGTTTATATAGGTGTGAAATCACTGTTGTCCGGTAAAAGAATTTTGATTAGATTGAAAAAAGAGGAGCCAA
>JACDZH010000045.1 GCA_013426815.1 Paludibacter sp. | reverse complement strand
CACCTCAATTATCAATTGAATTTTAAAATTCTTATCCCGAACTCAGGTTAGTAATGCTAAACGTCTTTTACTAAACGTTCATCATGATATTAAGCCACAGTATTTACAGGGCTATCTTAATGAATTTTGCTATAAATACAACAGAAGATACTTTGGAGAAAAATTATTCGACAGATTATTAATTGCTTGTGTTAGCTATAAAAATGAATTTTAGGTACAACACCCGATACTCATATTATTTTAAAATGAGAAATTTATCTGAAATTGATATTTGGAAAAAATGTTTCGAACTATTACCTATTCATCTGAATTCCATTACAATGGAAAACTAATTTCTTATGCTTAATGGAGGGCAGGGTGATTTTTGTTTGCAAACAAAGAATTTTGAGTTAGATGAAAGTATTTTTTTTCACAATTTTAGTACACTAACACCTAAAACTACGTAAAAGTTGAAGATAATGAAATTAAATTAATTAATTGGTTAAAAGACAGCAAAGAATCAATACCAAAAATTCAAATTGAAAACAATTTTGAAAAGTTTTATAGTACCTTCTTTCAAAAAGTTATAAAACTGAAAATGATGACACCAATTTGTGGTTTAGGATATTCATTTGGATTTTCGTCTACAATATCAATTGGATATCAATTGTGGTTGAATGTATAAATGTGCACGTTTGGTAATTTGCATTTTAATAATGGTTGTCAAACGTGCATTATTTCGTCTTTGAAACCCAATAATCTTTTACCTGACGGAGAGGAACGATTATTGGCTATTTATTTTTTAAAACTAATTGTTGACTATTTAAAATTTCAGATAATACTAGAAAAACTGTATCTTTGTTGGCAAATAAATATATTGATATGGAAACAAGAGTAGTATTGATAACTGGCGCAAGTACCGGTATAGGGCTGGCAGCGGCTGTACAACTGATGAATAGAAGTGTTAAGGTTTATGCTGCTTCTCGTCGCGGTGGAAAATCAGAAAAAGCTGCAAGTGGAGTAGGAGAAATGATTCATGTAAAAATGGATGTTACCAATGAGCAAGAAATTGCTGCGGTTGTTGCTCAAATATTAAAAGAAAACAATAAGCTTGATGGAGTTATTTGCAACGCTGGTAACGGAATTGCAGGTGCCATTGAAGACACAACAACCGAAGAGGCAAAATACCAGTTTGAAACCAATTTTTTTGGTGTTGTAAAAACGATACAAGCCTGCCTACCTATTTTCCGCAAACAAGGTTATGGTAAAATTGTAACCACTTCGTCGGTTGCAGCCATCGTTCCCATTCCATTTCAGGCTTTCTACTCTGCAGTAAAATCTGCATTACTTATTTATATGCAAGCACTTGCAATTGAAGTAAAACCATTTGGTATTCAATGTTGTACCATTTTACCTGGTGATTCTAAAACAGATTTTACAAATGCACGAAAATATACCAAACAAGCGGAATCAGGTAATTCGGTTTATGCAAAAAAGATGAAATATTCGGTAGGTAAAATGGAAAAAGATGAACAAAACGGTATGTCGCCCGATGTTGTAGCCCGAAGTATGGTAAATCAAATTTTGTCTAAATCTATGAAAACCATAGTTATACCAGGTATTCAATACAAAATAATTTGTTGGCTATTCTACCGATTACCAGACAAAGTAAGTTTGTGGATAATAGGTAAAATTTATTAAATGTAAAACAATAAAAGCAAGGAAAATACTCCTTGCTTTTTTTATTGTTCAAAATAGCAAATAATTGAAAAAGAATATCATTCTTAAGAAGTTACAAGTATTTAGTTATGCGTTACAAGACTGTATAGCTGGACATTAATTACATAAAACATATCAATAATTATTACATATTACTTAAAAGAAATAATAACGCGGATTTAGCGGATTATTTTTTTGAAATGAAAACTGATTTATACACGGATTAAAAAATTTCATAAATGAAATTTGCAGATTGAAGTTATAGTGTCTCATTATTTCATCCTAATTTTGACTTGTCAAAATTTAAATCCGAATTATTTCTGTTTTTTTTCAATTTATTTCTGTTTTAATCTGCCTTATTTGTTAAATCCGCGTTGCTATTATTTTGAATTTCTTTCTTTGAAAATTAATTTTTAATCTGTCAAAGTAGAAATAATTATATTCTAATACAGATTTTTTTTAGATAAACAGAAGTATAATCTCAAGAAAATAAGTAAAAATTTAAGAATGATGGTATTTGAAATTTTAAAAAAGTTAACAATTTATGATACTTTACTGTACTTTTTGTTTCATTTCAATTAAAATTTGTAGAAAAATGTATTGAAAATCAATTTTAAAAACTACTTTTGTCATCCGTTTCTTTATATTCATAGTAATAGATTAATTTTTTTATTTCAGATACTTATTTCAGGAATTAAAAAGTAAATAAACATCCAGGATTTTTAAAGTACACTTATCCTATCGTTAGGCTAAATTCTAAAAAAAAATAAAATAATGACACTAAAAACACATTTCGTGGCGATTTATTTATAGAATTACTACAATAAAGTTCGAAATATAGAAAAGAAATGGAAACACCCGAAAATCCAGAAAAGAGTAGGGATCAGATGCTGAAAAGATTATGAGTAGGCAAAAGAAAGTATCTTATGAAAAAGAATTTTTTAAAATTAGCTTTTGTTATTGGAGTTTGCATTTTGATGACTTCTTGTTACACTGTTACTGCTACAATTGGTAATGGTTCACAAACAGGTGAAAAAAAGATTGGTCATAATCATTTTATAATTGCTGGATTAGTTCCAGTAGGAATCGCAAATGTCAAAGAAATGGCAGGCGATGCTAAGGATTATCAAGTTACAGTAACTCATTCATTCGTAGATGGATTACTTTCTGCAATTACTGGTGGTTTGTATACTCCAACCACTACTATTGTAAAAAAATAATTTTTCTAGAGCGAATCAGAAATATTCTAATTCGCTCTAATTTCCAAATTTACGAACAACTAGCATGAAATACTTTCTTCTTACAATATCTATCATTATTATTCTTTATTCGAGCTTTTTGACATTCAAATGCATTGAATTATTCAGGTGTTTGACTGATTACGGAAGAGGATATTTTGTTGGTAGTGTAATTCTGCTAATTATTGGAGTTTATCTATTTATTTACATAAAAAAAAATGAAAAATACAAAATAAAATTCTATTAATCATCACAAATAAAATATGAATTATGAATAAAAGTAAAAAAATTATCAGTTTCTCTATGGCAGTAGTTATTTTTCTTGCTAGCTGTTCCAGTTCGACATTGATTGTTAGCAATCCACCTAATGCGAAATTATACCTGAACGGTGAAATGGTTGGTCAAACACCATATAGACATACAGATTCTAAAATCGTGGGTAGTACTACCGACATAAGAATTGAAAAAGAAGGATATAAAGCACTTTTAACAGACATTACCAAAAATGAGGAGGCTAACATTGGCGCAATCATAGGAGGATTATTCGTTTGGGTACCATTTCTTTGGATTTTAAAATATAAACCTTCGCATACTTTTAATTTACAGCCACTTACAACAGAGACAGAAACTCATCCAAACACAACGAAACTAGAAAACAGCAGTTCAAAAGCGATAAAACTACGTGAATTAAAACAACTTCTTGATGAGAAAATTATCACAGTAGAAGAATTTGAAAGAGAAAAGACGAAAATTCTAGACTCGAAATAAGAAGCGAAAAACTAATTGACATTGTAGAACGACCTCCAAGCAAACATCTATGTTTATAGGCTGGCTGATGTGGATTTAGCGGTCTTTACTCCTGCCTGCCTGCCTGCCTGCCGCAAGCTAGGCTATATTCACTTTGTAGTTTAACGACTTGAATGTACTAGCAAACCGCCAATACCCAGAACAACGGTCGTTATGCCTGTATTTTTTTACTGGTATGTCACTTTGTTTGTTAGGTTTTTAGAAAATTATTATTTATGAATAAATTAAAACTTCTTCTTATTTGTATTATTATCAACATGGGATTGGTAATGGCACAATCAACACATATTACAGGTACGGTAATAGACGAAAAAGGAGAACCAATTATTGGCGCTACCATTATCCCTAAGGGTAATGCCAAGTTGGGAACAATTACTGATATTGATGGCAAATTCGGACTTAATTTACCTGATCAGTACAAAAAAATAACTGTCTCGTATTTAGGAATGAAGCAGCTGGAATTGGATGTTAAACAGGCTATGAAAATAAAATTGTATCCTGATGATCAACAATTAAACGAAGTAGTGGTTACCGGTATGGTAAAGATTGACAAGCGATTATTTACAGGTGCTGCTGATAAATTGGATGCAGCAAAAACCAAAATTGATGGGATAACCGATGTTAGCCGAGCCCTCGAAGGTCGTTCGGCAGGTGTGTCGGTTCAAAACGTATCCGGTACTTTTGGTACTGCTCCTAAAATTCGTGTGCGTGGCGCAACTTCTATTTATGGCAATTCAAAACCTTTGTGGGTGGTGGATGGAGTTGTGCAGGAAGATGCCATCGATGTTTCGAGCGATGATTTGTCTTCGGGGAACGCCGAAACGCTAATTTCTTCGGCTATTGCGGGAATTAATGCGGATGATATTGAAAGTTTTCAAATACTAAAAGATGGTTCTGCCACCTCCATTTACGGAGCACGTGCCATGGCGGGTGTGGTGGTAATTACTACCAAAAAAGGAAAAGCCGGTGTGAGCCGCATCAATTATACCGGTGAATTTACTTCGCGTATGATTCCAAATTACTCCGACTTCAATATTTCCAATTCGCAACAACAAATGGGAATTTACCAGGAAATGGAAGGTAAAGGTTGGTTGGAATTTGCAAACATTGCCGTCTCTTCAAAAAGTGGAGTGTATGGTAAAATGTATCAATTAATAAATCAGTATAATAACGGAGGTTATGGACTAGAAAATACTACTGCAGCTAAAAATGCATATTTACAAGAAGCCGAATTTCGCAATACAGATTGGTTCAAACTGTTATTTAATCAAAATATAACGCAAAATCATGCGGTAAGTATTTCCACTGGTACCGAAAAAGCAAAATTTTATGTATCATTATCGGTTTTTGATGATCCCGGATGGACAAAATCGAGTTCGGTGGAACGTTATACAGCCAATGCCAATGGTTCATTTCTTATTTCAAAAAATGTAACTCTTAATCTCTTGACCAGCAACTCATACCGTAAACAAAAAGCACCAGGAACTTTGAGCCAGGATATAGATGTTTATAATGGCGAGGTTAAACGCGATTTTGATATTAACCCTTACAGTTTTGCATTAAATTCATCACGTACTTTAGATCCAACAGTATTTTATAAACGTAACTATGCAGCCTTTAATATTTTTCATGAGCTGGAGAATAACTATATAGATTTGAATGTTGCCGATATGAAATTTCAGGGCGAATTAAGTTGGAAAATTCTTCGTGGATTGGAAGCTAATGTTTTAGCAGCTATTAAATATCAATCATCCACTCAGGAACATAACATAAAAGATAAATCAAATCAGGCAGAAGCTTACAGAGCAGGAGTAACTCCCGAAGACGCAACGATCAGAGAAAAAAATCCTTTACTTTATACCAATCCGGATGATCCAAGTGCCTTCCCGGTTACTATACTGCCTGTTGGTGGAATTTATGACCGAACTGCCTACTCTATGCGTGGAATTGACTTCCGTAGTTCTTTAACTTATAATACCGAAATTAACGAAACGCATATCCTGAATTTATTCGGGGGTATGGAAACCAGTTCTACCGATAGAAATAAAGCATGGTCTCGTGGTTGGGGAATTCAATACGATAATGGTGGAGTTCCATTTTTTGACCCCAATTATTTTAAACAATTAAAAGAAGAGAATGGACAATATTTTTCTAACGATTGGACGTATTCGCGCAATGTGGCGTTTTTTGGTTCTGCTACTTATTCGTACAAAGGGAAATATACTTTAAATGGTACCGCACGATACGAAGGTTCAAATAAATTAGGAAAATCACGATCTGCACACTGGTTGCCCACTTGGAACATAGCAGGAGCATGGAATATGCATGAAGAAAGATGGTTTAACGGAATTTTATATCCTGTACTTTCTCATGCAACTTTTAAAACATCGTATTCGTTGACAGCTGATGGCGGTCCGAGTTTTGTAACAAATTCACAGGCAATTTATAAAAGTAAAAGTCCTTGGCGGCCTACATCGAGCGTTACAGAATCTCAGATTTTTATAGGAGATTTTTATAAAAATGACCTTATTAGTGGATTGGAAAACAGTGAGTTGACTTATGAAAAAAAACATGAGTTTAATATTGGAACCAGTTTGGGGTTCTTTAATAATCGTATAAATATTGAAGCTGATTATTATACCCGTCAGAACTTCGATTTAATTGGGCTTACTTATACTACTGGCGTTGGTGGACAGATTGCCAAATATGCCAATGTAGCTTCAATGAAATCAAAAGGAGTAGAGTTTACTTTATCCACACGAAATATCGTTACAAAAAACTTTTCGTGGAATACAAATTTTATTTTCTCAAAAGCTGACAACGAAATTACTGACCTGAAATCGCAATCCAATGTAATAGATTTGGTTTCGGGTGACGGGTTTGCTCAACAAGGTTATCCTGTTCGGGCTTTATTTTCTATTCCTTTTAAGGGACTAAATAATGAGGGACTTCCCACTTTTACTAATCAGGATAATGAAACAACAGTAACTAATATAAATTTTCAGGAATTTAGTAAGCTTGGATTTTTAAAATACGAAGGTCCAACCGATCCTACAATTACAGGTAGTATGGGTAATTCTTTTTCGTACAAAGGTTTTACATTGAATGCGTTTATCACTTATTCGTTTGGGAACAAAGTTAGATTGGATCCGGTGTTCAAATACGAATATACCGACTTATCGTCAATGCCCAAAGAGTTTAAAAACCGTTGGGTGCTACCCGGTGACGAAGCTTTTACAACAATTCCGGTTATTGCCAGTAAAAGGCAATATCAGGTTTATGGGCGTGATCTTGAATTTGCTTATAATGCCTACAATTATTCTACAGAACGTGTTGCCGATGGTGGTTTTATACGGTTGAAAGAAGTTTCGTTGGCTTATGATATTCCTAAAAAATGGATTAACTCATTAAAGGTAAATACAATGCAGTTGAAGTTACAAGCTACAAACCTATTTTTGTTGTATGCCGATAAAAAACTAAACGGTCAGGATCCTGAATTTTTCAATACAGGTGGAGTTGCTTCCCCTATGCCAAAGCAATTCACATTAACATTAAGATTGGGAATCTAAGAGCCCCTTGCCCCGAAAAAGGGAATTAAGACGTAATTATAAAAAGATATTTGAATATGAAAAATAAATTTATAATAATAGTTTGCTTGTCGTTGGTGATTTTCACCAGTTCGTGCGATGATTTTCTGAGCACACAACCCGATAATAGAACACAATTGGATACTCCTGAAAAAATCTCACAATTACTTGTTTCTGCTTATCCTACAGCTAATTATGGAACATTGTGTGAGTTAAGTTCCGACAATTTTGTGGATAATAATTCAATACTTCCGGTGATATTAAGCAGTTTTGAACGACTTGATGACCAAATTTTCGCTTGGGAACCGGCTAGTGCTTCTATAGAGCAAGACAGTCCTTCGGATGTTTGGCAAAAATGTTATAGTGCCATTTCGGCTGCCAATCATGCTTTGGCGGCTATTGCAGTATTGCATGCTAAGGATTCTACAATAGACTTGAATGCCCAAAAAGGAGAAGCTTTAATTTCTCGTGCTTACAGTCATTTTATTTTGGTAAACGTTTTCTCGCAAGCCTACAAAGATGAAACAAGCAGTGTGGATGATATGGGCATACCTTACGCCACCGAACCAGAAACAGTGGTTCAGGGAAAATATACACGCGAATCAGTGACATCGGTTTACACCAAAATTCAAAAAGATATTGAAGATGGTATTGACTTAATTTCTGACCAAAAATATAGTGTTCCCAAATATCGTTTCAATAAAAAGGCTGTGGCGGCATTTGCTACACGTTTTTTTCTTTACAAACGAGATTATCAAAAAGTTGTAAGTTATGCAGGCTATGTTTTAGGAGCAGATCCAACACCAATGATGCGCAATTGGAACAAAAATTATGGTAGTACTACCGAAATTGTATATGATTATATAAATTCGGAGCACTCCTGTAATTTACTTCTAATCCCCACTATGTCATGGTTTAGCCGTAATTTTGGAACACGATATGGGCATAACGGAGATGCCATGGAAGGCTCAACTTATGGCTCTGGTCCTACCTGGAGTGGGATGTTACCTTGTTTTAGTGGAAAACTTTATATTAGAGGTCAACAGGATTATGGGGTGTTTTTCCCAAAATGTGATGAAATGTTTGAATATACCGATAAAGTTGCCGGTATTGGTTATGCACATATTGTTCGAGCTGAATTTACAGCCGAAGAAACCTTGTTGTGTCGGGCCGAAGCACTTATCTATTTAAATCGAATTCCCGAAGCTGTTGCAGATTTGCAGGTTTGGAACTATTCCCATTTGGCAACTAGCCAATTGACCGAAAATGTGATTAGAACTTTTTATACAACTTCAAAACCATTGTTTGTGAAAAAACTTAATGCAGATAAAATGAGTAGTAGTTTTATTGTGACAGCAGCACAAGAACCTTTTATTCATTGTATTCTTCATTTTCGTCGTATTGAAACCATGTTCGATGGTTACCGTTGGTTCGACCTTAAACGTTATGGTATTGAAATTGAACACTCCATTGGACGTACTCGCTTAGAAATACTTGCTTATGATGATTATAGACGAGCAATTCAGTTACCGGAAGAAGTAATAGCCGCCGGCATGGTTCCCAATCCTCGGTTAGATGTTCAAATACCTAGCTCCCAATTCCAATTATTTAAGGAAAATAAATAAAAAGAGGCTATGAAAAAAAAAGTGATTAAAATACTGTTCGTTAGCTTTATTTTTTTGAGTTTTGTATCTTGTCAGAAAGCAGAAGAATTTGGACCAAGCATATTCGATACCTCCGATACCTTGGATGTAAATTCAGCAAGTTACACCTTTGATGTTTGGTTAAAGGATAATTACTTGAAAAGCTATAATTTAGATTTTCGGTACAAATTACAGGATGTAGGTTCCGATATGGATTATAATCTGGTTCCAGTATCTTTTGCCAAAGCGCAACAAATGGCTAAACTGGTAAAGTATTTATGGTTTGATGTGTATGGAACAATAGTAAATGCGGAATTTTTAAAAGAAAACGGACCAAGAATTATTCATTTGATTGGTTCTCCGGCTTATAATCCAATTTCGGGAACGATACTTTTGGGAACCGCCGAAGGAGGTATAAAAGTTACGCTTTATCGATGTAACGAATTAGACCCAACTAACGTGGACATGTTGAATGAGTATTATTTTAAAACCATGCATCATGAGTTTGCGCACATTTTGCATCAAAAAAGAAATTATCCGGTTGAATTTAAAGAAATTTCAAAGGGTCTTTATAATCCGGTGGGATGGCAGAACAGAACAGCTTCAGAAGCTGCCACGCTTGGTTTTGTTTCACCCTATGGAGGAAGTCAAATTCAAGAAGATTTTGTCGAAATTATTGCCAATTATTTGGTTAAAAGCGACACAGATTGGAACAGTATTCTGCTGATGGCATCCAGACGTGGAGTAGATGGGTATGGAAAAGAGCTTCCCGATGATGGTGTAGATGGCAGGGTTATTATTTTACAAAAACTGGATATGGCAACTAAATGGTTAAAAAATTCGTGGAATATTGATATTGTAAAATTACGAGCTGAAATTTTTAAACGTGAAGCGAATATTGGTGAAATTCTTAAATAAACGACTTTATCCCAATTTAAAGATGTAATAATATACAGTTTAAGAAAAGCGTAAAAATAAAATTCAAAATGAAAAAAACAATTTATATAATACTACTTATTGTGCTTGGTTTTCAGTTCAATAGCTGTACCTATCAAGAAGTTGATATTTTTTCAGCATCGTCGGCTGATCGATTAAATCAAGCCAAGAAAGATGATATGCAATCTTTACAAAGTGCTGAAAATGGTTGGGCAATGGAATATTTTGCTACAGACAAGAGTGCAGGTTATACACTTTTAGTTAAATTCGATAAATCGGGACAGGCAATAGTAGCGGGTAAAAATGAATTGACAAATAATGCCTATACCTCCGATAGTAGTCTGTACGATATGATAAGCGATAATGGGCCGGTTTTGACATTTAATACTTACAACAAAATACTTCATACATTTTCTAATCCAATAAACCCTAATGGTTATGGCTTGCAAGGTGATTATGAATTTGTAGTAATGAAAATCAATGCCGATCAAATAATATTGCAAGGAAAAAAAAGGGGAACAACTATTTTGTTGAATAAAATTCCACAAAACATCACCTGGCAAAATTATTTTGCAGAGTTGGAAGCCATGAATGCTGTTTTATTTGGCAATAATGCACCCAAACTATCGATGTATATTGTAGACACAAAATATTGGTTTTCAGAAGGTCTGAGTCATAATTTTACGGTTTTGAAAGACGGTGCAGATGTAAATATAGCCATCTATGCACCTTTTATCGTAACTCGTACAGGTATTAGGTTCCATTCGGCTCAGGAGATTAATGGTAAATGCTTTCAAACATTAACATTGGTTGACGATAAATCGTCATTGATAAGCGTAGAAAATGCCGATTTGAAACTTCTGGGTCCTGATGATTTAGCCGATTATTTCTCTAAAAATATAAATGTTTGGGATTTCGATACCACAAAAATTAGTCCTAAATTAAAAATAACATATGATATTTTGGTTCAATCTTGTATTACAAAATATAATGCAGATGAAGTAAAACTTGCTATAAAGTATTCTTCATCAAGAAAATCGTTCGAACTGACACTCATTTTTATGGTAAAAAAGAGCAAATATGAAGGTAATCTTGATTTGAATTTAACAGTTGGTGGAAAAGATGATCTTTCTTTCTTATACAAAAGCACCTCCGATAATAACGGTAAAAATTTCTATGCTAATCTGTTTGGGTACAAAGAAATGGTTAATTTGATATCAACCGGTTTTAATTTGAGTACAACTACAGCAATCAATCCCAAAAGCATAAAATTCAAACAGAAAACAGATGCAGATACCTGGTTTACATTAAACTGCCAGTAAAACTCAACTTACGTTTTAATTTTTAAATCTTAGACGGTATTCTTTCGGTGATAATCATATAATTTTTTTAAATTGCTTATTAAAGTGGCTCTGGTTGTTGAACCCGCTGTCTAAACCAACATACATTAAACTTAAATTGTTGTCCATTAGTAGTTTACAGGCAAATTCAATTTTTATCTTGTTAAGATATTCAAAAATTGTCATCCCAACCTGCAATTTAAAAAAAGGCATAATGAACATTCAGCCATATTTACCAATAGGGCATTTTGTTTAAATCAATATCTTCGCGATAATTTTTCATAAAAAATTCGTGAATGGCAGAAATTCGCTTGTTTTGGTAGTAAACCGCCTGTTAATATAATCTTTGGAAGCTAGTAGTAGTATGGTTTCACTGCGACCAATAATATCCATAGCTTTATTGAATAATTTTTTTTCTTAAAATTTGGACTCTGTGCCTAAAAATGTATAATTCTGCACAATCGAACAAGATATTAGCATTGTCTGTACAACAAAACTTCTCAACTGTGTAAAAAATGGGTTATGTCCAAGATTTTCAATGATAAATATTCAAAAGAAAGTTAATTCGACAATGTACTATTCTCATTTGGAGAATATAAAGTACAGATAATCAATACCTTTATTTTGAATTTAGACTCATGTTGGAAGAACGAAGACACTAAAAAAAAGAAAAAAGGGAGTTGGATGTTTTTTTAAATTACTTGTAAGAAAATTACTATTTATTATTATGGTTCTACCACTTTTTGAGTGAGTTTATAATTCAAATGTCTTGATATAATAACTTTAGCTAATTAATATTGGAAATTTGATTTATGTAGAAAATTTTTTACATATTTAAAAGTAAAAAACCAGTTGAGTTTTAAACACTATTGAATCAATAAGATGATAAAGAACATAAAAGAAAAAACTAAAAGGTTTTTTTGCTACTTTGAATTTTTACGTTCAAAAACAATTATTATATATTTTCTATTGAAACCCACACAAACAAAGTAGAACATTTTAATTTTAGCAGTGCTTTTATTTACTGATTTTCATAAACTTTTTATAATACATTTTTTTGAATTATATCTGACAGGATTAGTTAAAATTAATTAGATTTTAAGTTCATTTTTTTTAAGAAAACTTGCTTATTAATCTTTATCAATTAAATAATTAGCTTTGTACTCCAATTTTTTTTACTGAATAATGAAAATTTCAAACATTGAATTTCCGGATAAACCCTTGTTTCTGGCACCCATGGAGGATGTTACCGATCCGGCATTTAGGTTGCTTTGTAAGCAATTTGGTGCGGACATGGTTTATACAGAATTTATCTCAGCCGATGCTTTGATTCGCAGTGTAAAGCGCACCGAACAGAAGTTGAATATTTATGATGCTGAGCGCCCGGTTGCTATTCAGCTATATGGAAGAGAACCGGAAGCCATGGCAGATGCAGCAAGAATTGCTGAAGAATCACAACCCAATATAATCGATTTGAATTTTGGTTGCCCTGTAAAAAAAGTTGCAGGCAAAGGTGCCGGAGCGGGATTGCTTCGTGATATTCCCAAAATGCTGGAAATTACTTCCAAAGTGGTTAAAGCTGTAAAAATTCCCGTAACCGTTAAAACCCGTCTTGGTTGGGATGATGATTCAAAAATTATTGTAGAGTTAGCAGAGCAGTTGCAGGATTGTGGGATTGCAGCATTAGCAATTCACGGTCGAACCCGATCTCAAATGTATAAAAGCGAAGCCGATTGGACGATGATAGGTGAAGTAAAAAACAACCAACGCATGGTTATTCCAATTATTGGAAATGGTGATGTGACCACTCCCAAGCGTGCTGCAGAATGTTTTGACAGGTATGGTGTAGATGCAGTAATGGTAGGAAGAGCTTCGATTGGTAAGCCCTGGATTTTTGCCGAAATGAAACATTTTTTTGATGTTGGAACAGAAATGAATCCTTTGACCTTTGATGAACAAAAAGCAATAATCAAACAACAAACACTGGATGCAATTCAGTTTTTGGACGAAAGGCGCGGTATTATTCACACCCGTCGACATCTGGCTTCTACGCCTGTATTCAAAGGAATTCCAAATTTTAAAGAAACCAGAATTGCCATGCTCAGATCCGATACGCTTGACGAACTCTTTAGAATTATTGATGCTTTTAATAATCCTGATAACTCAAATATCTATATTTGAACAAAATTCAATTATTATCAATAAATATTCTCTAATTTTGCTAATAAGATGTAATAAATACACTATTTTTGAGTCTTAAAAATTACAATAAACTTTTTCTTTAATATAAAAATAATTTAAATATGAAACAAGTATTCATCCCAATTATTGCATTAGCACTTATGACATCAGCTTGCAACAGCAAAAAAGACACAAAAAATCCTGCCGGTATCGATATGGCAAACCTCGACACCACGGTGTTGCCTAAAGTAGATTTTTATCAATATGCCTGCGGAGGCTGGATGAAAAAACATCCGCTTACCGGTGAGTATTCCCTATTCGGAAGTTTTGATATGTTGCGCGAAAATAACCTCAAACAACTGAAGGGATTGATAACAGAAATTGCCGCTAAACCTGCTGCTAATGGTTCGGTAGAGCAAAAAATTGGTGATCTATATAATTTGGCAATGGACAGTACCAAGCTGAATGCAGATGGTTATAATCCATTGAAAGCTGATTTACAAAAAATTGCTTCACTGAAAAAAACATCTGAATTATCAAAGTTACTGCCTGACTTGCTAATGGCAGGTTTAACGCCTTATTTTGAGGTATATGTTAATGCAGATGCTATGAGCAGTAACGATAATTTGGTTCAAACTTATCAAGGTGGTATCGGTTTGGTGGAACGAGAGTATTACATGGATAACGATGCGCATACCAAAATGATTCGTGATAAATATAAATTACATGTTGTAAAAATGTTCGAACTCGTAGGTTTTACGGCAGCCAAAGCTCAAAAAAACATGGAGTCGGTAATGACTATAGAAACCCGATTGGCTAAAGCCGCTTACGATCAGGTAAAATTACGCGATCCACATGCTAATTACAATAAAATGTCCATTGCCGATTTACAAAAAATGGTACCTGCCATTGATTGGAATGTTTATTTTTCGACTTTGGGAATTAAAAATATTAAAGATGTAAGTGTTTCTCAAAAGGAATCATTAATTGAAGTTGGTAAAATTATTGAAACAGAGCCAATTGATGTTCAAATAGCTTATTTGCAATGGAAATTGATTGATGAATCGGCTGAATATTTGAGCGATTCAATTTATGCACAGAACTTTGATTTTTATGAAAAAACATTATCAGGGAAAAAAGAACATCAACCTCGCTGGAAAAGTGCTGTAAGTAGTGTTGATGGTTCACTTGGCGAGGCTGTTGGTCAGATGTATGTGAAAAAGTATTTTCCTGCCGAAGCCAAAGAACGCATGTTGAAATTGGTTCATAACCTGCAGGTTTCACTTGGTGAGCGTATCAACTCCCTACCTTGGATGGGCGATTCAACGAAAGTGAAAGCCATTGAGAAATTGAATACTTTCTATGTAAAAATAGGATATCCTGACAAATGGAGAGATTATACAAAATTAGAAATCATAAAAGATTCCTATTTTGCCAATATTCAAAGAGCAAATCGTTTCGAAGCTGCTTATATGTTTGCCCAAGCCGGTAAAAAAGTTGATAAAACCAAGTGGTATATGACTCCACAAACGGTAAATGCCTATTATAATCCATCAACTAACGAAATCTGTTTTCCTGCCGGAATTCTTCAATATCCATTCTTCGATATGCAAGCCGACGATGCCTTTAATTATGGAGCAATTGGAGTTGTGATTGGTCACGAAATGACACATGGTTTCGATGATCAGGGATGTCAATTCGATAAAGATGGAAATTTAAAAAACTGGTGGACTGCCGAGGATAAAAAACAATTTGATGCACGCGCAAAAGTGATGGCCGATTATTTTGAATCCATTGAAGTAGCTCCCGGAGTACATGGAAATGGAAAATTTACGTTGGGTGAAAACATTGCCGACCATGGCGGTTTGCAAGTTTCATATCAGGCGTTCAAAAATGCCACAAAAGATGCACCGCTTAAATCATTGTTAGGACTTACACCTGAGCAACGTTTCTTTATATCTTATGCCAATGTTTGGGCTGGAAATATACGTCCTGAGGAGATTTTAGTTCGAACTAAGTCAGACCCACATTCACTTGGTAAATGGCGTGTAAATGGTGCTTTGCCACATATTGCTGCCTGGAATGAAGCTTTTGGCATTAAAGGCGGTGATAAAATGTATGTACCTGTCGAAAAACGTGTTTCAATTTGGTAGAATACAAGAGATTAAATACTTTCAAATTTAACGCCTGACACTTTTTGTGCCGGGCGTTATTTTTTTCTAGTTGGTTGACCGATTGCCTGATAAAACAGAGCAAAAGATAATTAGATGAAAATTAAAGGTTTTTTTCGTCAAAATGAATTAAATTTGCCAACTGAACGAATAAATTAAATATCATGGAAATCGGATTTTTAATTATTGGTATTGTGGCTGGTGTAATGTCGGGTTTATTCGGTATTGGTGGTGGTATAATAATGGTTCCGGCAATGATTACCATTTTTGGGATGAATATACTCAATGCCAATGCAACTTCATTGGCAGCCATGTTGTTGCCGGTAGGTATTCTGGGGGTAATAACTTATTATAAAGCCGGATTTATTAACATAAAAGAATCGCTTTTAATTGCTGGAGGTTTATTGTTAGGTTCGTACTTTGGTGCCGAGCTGGCTGTTTCGGTTGACGAAAAATTATTGTCGAAACTGTATGCAGGTTTTTTATTTTATGTTGCGGTTGGCTATCTTGATATTCCAAAATTGATACGAGGAAATAATAAATTGGAAAAAGAAAAGATTGTTATAACTCAAGAAAAGCAATTTCCATTTTGGATATTTATTTGTTTGGGTATTTTTGCCGGAGTTTTTGCAGGTATGTTCGGAAAAGGTGGTGGATTGATAATTGTCCCCATGTTGATTAAGTTTTTCCGTTATGATGCTAAAGCTGCATCGGCAACATCACTTGCAGCATTACAGTTACCGGTGGGTTTGCCCAGTGTAATTGTTTATGCCCAGAATGGTTATATGAACTGGCTTTTTGCCGGACTTATGGCATTGGGAATTGTATTCGGAGTTTTTTTTGGCACCAAGTTGGCAATTAAACTAAATGCTACAACTTTTAAAAAAGTATATGCCGTTTTTCTGTTGGGCGTGGCGGTATATATGGTTATTAAATATGTGTAATTACCTCATTCGCTCCATTCTTGCAGCGTCCAATCTAAGCAAGATAAAGAGTAAAATGGTAAAACCCCAGAGCGAAGAACCTCCGTAGCTAAAAAAGGGCAAGGGAATACCAATTACAGGCATAATACCAAGCACCATACCAATATTTATTGCCAGGTGGAAGAATAAAATGCTGGCAACGCAATAGGCATATACCCGGCTAAATGCATCGCGCTGTCGTTCAGCAATTCGTAATAAGCGCATCAGCAATAACCAATAAACAAACAACACAAGAGTTGAACCCCAAAAACCATGTTCTTCGCCCACTGTGCAAAAAATAAAATCAGTGTCTTGTTCGGGTACGTATTTCAGTTTTGTTTGTGTGCCGTTTAAGAAACCTTTTCCCCAGAATCCTCCCGAGCCAATTGCAATTTTTGATTGGTTAACGTTGTAGCCGGCACCATTAAGGTCATCCTCCATATTCAGCAGCACTTTGATACGAATTTGCTGGTGAGGTTCGAGTACTTTTTCGAATAAATAGTAGGCTGAAAAACTGAAAATCACAGCACTAATAGAGAAAAGTACAACAAACCAATATCTTTTATAGCGAAATACCAATTCAATTATTACCCAATACACACAGGCAGCTACCACGGTGAACATAGCAATAAAGTTGTAATTCAAATGCATCCATAAATTTGCCACAAAAGAAATAAGGGCAATGGCAATTGTTCCAAGTAATAGAATTGTTGCATTTTTACGATCTTTTCCAAAGAAAAAGGCATAAGCAATTTGAACAGCCATAATTATCATCATCGACAGTACTATGCCCAAATTTCCATGGTCAATTTGAATAGGGATGATACTAAAGCGTATCACAATTATAAAAAGTAATATCGCAAAAGTTCCTATCAACAGTACTATTCCGTTCATTCCTTCGCGATACAACATCAATAAAAAAGCCAAAAAAACCAATGCCGATCCGGTTTCGTTCTGTAAAATTATACATGCAAAAGGCAGAAAAATAATCATACCCAGTGGGATAAGATCTTTCCAGTTTTTAAGCTTATAATTGTAAGAACTCATAAATTTGGAAAGAGCCAGTGCTGTAGCCATTTTGGCAAGTTCTGCGGGTTGAAAGCTGATAGGACCAATTACCAACCAGGAACGGGAACCTTTGATGTCGGGAGCTACAAAAATTGTGACAATAAGCAATAAAATAGCACCTGCATAAATTACGTAGGCAAAAAAACCATACATTTTGGAATCGATCAGCAACAATACACCGCCAATTGCAAATGCTGTCATAATCCAAATAAATTGTTTTCCTGCGCGCTGATTGAAATCAAAAATACTTGCTTGATCAAAATCATAGCTCGCACCGTAAATGCTTATCCAGCCCATAAAAACTAGTACAACGAAATAGAATATCGTTGTCCAGTCTATTGCATATTTTATACTAACGTTCTTGGACATTTGAATTGGTTACCATATTAGTTGTAGTTTTCTCTAATTCAGTTCTTTCAATTTTTCCTTTGATATATTGTTCCACCAACAAACTGAAAATTGGTGCAGCAAATGTAGAACCAAAACCGGCATTTTCAACTACCACAGCAATGGCAATTTTTGGATTTACCCGTGGGGCAAAACCAACAAAAAACGCATGATCTTTTCCATGATTATTTTGAACTGTACCCGTTTTACCACACATTTCCAAACCCTCAATTCGTGATGAACGTGCAGTTCCGGATTCAAAAACCCGCCACAGACCTTCGAAAACAATTAGAAAGTATTTTTTATCCACTTTGCACAAATGTTTCTTTTTCAACATCGAATCACACTTCAGTAAATGAGGTGTGATGTAATAGCCTTCGTTGGCAATGGCAGCCATGGTATTAGCCATCTGAAGTGGTGTGGCCAATACTTCACCCTGCCCAATTGAATTTGAACGAATGGTTAATGCACGCCAACCCGTTACAGCCTTATAAACTTTATTATAGTATTTTTGAGTTGGAATATAACCGCGCGATTGTTCATAAATATCACTATCGGTAAATTTTTCTCCAAGTCCGAAACTTTTTATTCTATCGACCCAATCATCGTAATTATTTCTAAAAATTTCATTTTTTTCACCATAACCATCTTTTTCGATGGTTGAACGGAATGCATTCCAAAAATAGGGATTGCAACTTTGCTCAATGGCACTAAGTAAACTTACCGGAGACCCATGATGGTGTGTACATTTAACCGGCGAAGAAAGCGGTCCGTTGCAGCTAAACATACTTCGGTCAGTTATTCCACCCATTTGCTGGCACACCAATGCCTGAAGCGGTTTAAATGATGATCCTGGAGAATATTGAGCCTGTGTGGCCCTGTTCATCAAAGGTTTAGTAGGATCATTTACTAATTGCATATAATTTTTTGAACGTTGTCGGCCCACCAATATTGTTGGATTGAAAGTAGGATTAGAAACCATGGCTAATATTTCGCCGGTTGATGGTTCAATAGCCACAACACTACCTATTTTGCCTCTCAGCAATTTTTCTCCTAATACCTGCAATTGAGCGTCGAGAGTCAATGTCAGGTTTTGTCCTGCCTTTGGTGCAATATCTTCTTTACCGTTTTCGTATTTTCCCTTAATTCTTCCCTTTGCATCTCGAAGCAAAATTTCCACTCCTTTTTCGCCACGTAATTGATCTTCGTAAGTTTTTTCTATTCCATCGCGTCCGGCATAATCGCCTTGTTTGTAATAATCATCTGCTTCCATTTTCGAGCGTGAAACTTCACCAATGCTGCCTAAAACATGTGCTGCATTTGGGCAGGCATATTCTCTTAATGTTCTGTTTTGGATATAAAAGCCAGGATATTTATACATAGATTGTTGCATTGTAGCAATATCTTCGATGTTTAATTGGGTCATAAAAAGCTGAGGGGTGTACGATGAATAACCGGAGTTTTTTTTTCGGTTCTTAATATCTTCAATACGATTAATAAAGTATTGTTTATCAATATTTAGTGCTTTACAAAACGCTATTGTATCTAAATTACGGACTTCGCGCATGATGAGTGCAATATCATAAGCAGGTTTATTGTAAACAAGTAGTGTGTGATTTCTATCGTACAAAAGACCACGTGGTGGAAATTGAGTTTTTTTCAGAAATGCATTACTATCTGCACCCTCTTTGTAACGCGATTCGATAATTTGGATAGAAAATAAACGTAAAATATACACAGCAATAACAGCCGACATGATTATGGCAATCACGGTTTTTCTGTTCTGAAGCGTATCATTTATCATTATTTTATTTTGTTTTTATCGATTGAATACCCAAAATAAGAAAAATAGTTACCAAAGAACTAATTAGAATTTTTGCAGATAGAATCCAGAAATGAGCAAAAGTAAATGATTCCAGTAAAAATAATGTGGTGTGATGAATTACTACAATAGTGACCATATATTTGATATACGCTCCTACACCGAATGTGTGAAAAGAAGGAATTGGATTGTTTCCCTCTTCTATAGCTGTAAACAATTTAATAATTCCAGTCCTAAGAAAGGCAACCAGCACGGTGGCAAATGCGTGCATGCCCATGGTGTTCGAAAATGCATCGATGGTAAGTCCGAGCACGAATGCCAATAGAAGTACAAACCATCGAGGCATTTGTACCGGCAATGTCAAAATAAACAAAATGTACAAATAAGGATTGATATACCCCAAAAATTGGATATTGTTAAGTACCAGCACTTGAAAAAGCACTAATATAGCAAAGCGAAAAATATTTTGAAGTACAATTAGCATTTATTAAATTGACAGTTTTTTTTGACATTAAATATTTGAAATATAAAATTTAAATGAGTATCGGGTGTTGTACCTAAAATTCATTTTTATAGCTAACAC
>JACDZH010000044.1 GCA_013426815.1 Paludibacter sp. | reverse complement strand
TCTAATTTTAAAATAATGTATCAATGATTTTATAACTTATATAATGTCTAATGTAAAATAGCTATATATCGGCACAATCTCCACTTTTTTTCCGTTATAAATGTAATTATCAGTTTGATTGAGAGTTATTATTGTTCCTTTGTTTGCTTTCAGTTCGTCTATTGCAATATTTAGTCCGTTCATCTCCCTCAATTTATTATCAAAATTAAGTTCGTAACAAACTTGTATAACATTTACAATCATCCCTTTTTCGACCACTACAAAATCACATTCAGCGTTTCTGTTATTGAAATAATATATTTCTTTGTATTTTCTTCTTAAATGAAGAAATACAGCATTTTCGAGAATATGTCCCAAATCGTTTGTAAATGACGTACTAATTACATCCACCAAACCTAAATCAATAGCATATACCTTTCGTGGGTTTACAAGTTGAACTTTATGCGAATAACTAAATATTGGTACAAAAAAAACCAAATATGAATTTTCAAAATACGAAAAGTATTCTAAAATTGTTGCTGTCGATTTAACTGAAAGATTTTGTTTCAATTTTGATGCTGAAACAAGATTTCCAACATTTGACATTAGAAACAGTGCCAGTTTTTTTAACGAATGAACATCTCTAACGCCATATCTTACTGCAATATCACGATAGAGAATATCATCAAATAAATTAGTAAGTACTTCATTTTCATTAGTTTTAAGGTATTCAGGAAATCCTCCCTTTTTTAAGTAAAGTTCAATTGATGCAGCGTTTGAAAATAAATTTGAAAAATTTAAAAATTCAACATAAGAAAAAGGAAAAAGCTCTTGTGATAAATGTCTTCCTGTTAATTTTGTACCCAATTCACGACTTAATAACGTTGCGTTCGATCCTGTTATAACAACTTTGTAATTCTCATCCAATTTCTGTCGCACATATATTTCCCAACCTTTAATTATTTGTATTTCATCAAAAAATAGTATTTTTTTATTTGTAGTTTCAATTAAGTTATCCAATATTTGAAAATCAGATAATTCAAAATTAAACAACTTGGAATTGTCGAAACTAATATATAGCACTTCTTTTTCAGGTTGTAATTTTTGAAGTAATAGTAACAAAGTACTTTTTCCGCATCGTCTTATGCCTGAGATAATCAATGCAAATGAATCAGGAATTGAAATTTTATTCAATTCTTCTCTTTCAACCAAAAATTCTCTCTTCGAATTAATAATCATTTGATAATCTATAACTTGCAATAGTGTTTGTTCTCGAATCATATTCCAAAAGGTTAAAACGTTAAACTTTATAGATGCAAATATACGATAGTTTTCAACATTAACAAACAATATTGTAAATTAATAATAAACATATTTGTTTATTACTAATGAATAGGTACTGTACGTTATAATAAAATTTTATTAATTGTCTAAATATAAAAAACAGCCGACTGCATTACTGCAACCTGCTGTTTCGCTTATCTTATAAAACTGGTCACCACTTTTTGCACTTTGGCAGGAGCGGGGAGGGTATTTTTGGTCATTTCGCGCATTTTCAATAGCCACGCCATGTTATTACCAAGAACTTCCATAATCTGAACGCCTTCGGCGTCTTGCAAAGCTTCGCTGGGAATTGTTCCATGAATAATATTCCAGTAACTGGAAGTGGCAAGCATCATTTCGAAATAAGCTAGGTAATGATTCAGCGTATCCATTGTTGAAGAACCACCTGTGCGACGTACTGCCACAACTGCTGCGCCCACTTTAAGACGGAAGAAATTGCCATTACTGCCCGAAACATAAAATACACGATCCAAAAAACTCTTCATAGTTCCGGCCACTCCTGAGTAATATACTTGTGAAGAAATGATTATACCATCAGCATCTTTCATTTGCTGAAACCATTCGTTAATCGGGTCGGTGGAATAGGTACACTTTTCGTTCTGCATCATACGGAAAGTACCACATCCCATGCAACCTCTCACTTCTTTATTACCAACATGTATAAGTTCAAAATCAATGCCTTTTTCTTCTAATTTCGAACCAATAATCTTTATTGCATAATAAGTATTAGCTACTTTGTGTAAGTTTCCGTTAATTGCTACAACTTTCATCTCTTTTTATTTTCGAAAATTCTGATTCTCTTAATAACTTCGAAAAACTATTTTACTGTATTTTCTTCTCCAAATAGGTAATGTGGTGGTCTGCTGAAATTTGAATTAAAATAAAAACTTGTGACGAAAACGTAGGCAATAAATTTAATTAAAATAAATAGCTGGGTTTTGGATGTTTTTTGAATTTCCTGTCTTGATTTTACATCACATACTACGCCTGGGCAGTATTGAGCCTTCTCTTTAAAAATTAAGGAATACACTTTGCAGCCTAAACAAATCCCAAATGCCGACTCGAAAAATAAGAATATCAAGCAGATCAGGCAGATAATACCCGATATAATGCTATATGAATTCAGAAGCACCATAAGTACAAACATGGTAGATGCCAATACCAAACCAATTATCCACGAAAACTTTTTTTGTTTTGCCCCTATATATTCAGGCGTTTGGTTGCCAACTATCAATCGTCCAATAATTAATGTTTGTGAGTATTTCGGATTTATAAATACACGAATGATAAAGTCGGTAAGGAACATAGTGATTCCATACTTTATCAGAATAAAATTCTCTTTAAATACAATTAAAATTAACGACATAAACAACAGTAGAAAAAGTATACCTGCTGCAGCTCTTACCTCGCGTTCATTTAAAACCGGGATATTATAACCTTCTACATTTTCTCCAAAATTGATTATTTTTTTCATATTTATAATTTTAATAGTTGTGAATTTTGCTTGCAAAGATAGAGCATACATTGAATAATGCAATGTTTTTTTAATCAAAATTTTTTTCAAAGTTGTACTTAACTTATTATTCAGATTTTAAATCCGAATCTTCCAATTCAAAAATTCCATCAATGCTTTTTCGAAAGAAATGTGCTATTTTCAATGCCAATAGAGTCGATGGCACATATTTCCCCAATTCCATGGCATTGATTGTTTGTCGACTAACTCCTACCGAGTCTGCCAACTGCTGTTGAGTAACATTTTTTATTGCTCGTTCAACTCTTAAATTATTCCTCATTTTTCGTAGATTTTCTTAATTTGTAACAAGCAATTTTGAATTTTATCACGAATAAAATTAAAATAAAGAATAAATTCAAAAAAAGGATATTCAAAAACAACAAATCATAAACAAACAATTCGCAGAGTATTAAAAATGAGAAATTAATCAAAAGAGCCCATACCAATGAATTAGCCCTAATTTGAGATGTGTATTCATCCTCATCTTTTTCTTTTGAAAATGCAATTAGTAATAATGAAACGATTAAGCCAATAGAAGTAATCTCGTCAATTATGTTATTATTTGTTATAGAAAACCATAATATTGAATCATTTAATAACCCATTATTACTTATTATTGCCTGCACAGGGACTTTCAATTCAAATTTGTAATCTACAGTACTAAAGCAATAATATAAAAACAAAATTCCAAAAGGAAATAAAAGCATCCAACCAAATTTCTGAAATCGAGCTGGAAATAAATAATTTTTTGTCATAATGATTAGTTTTAAATTTAAGAACAAAAGTAATATATATATTTTACATAATGACAAGTAAACATTACAATATGTAAAGCAAAGTTGTTGTTTTATACATATTTAACTAACCTCAATTTTATCAATAATAAAAAACAGCCTGTCACATTTCTGCAACCGACTGTTTCTTAATTTTCAATTTATATTTTTTTAATTCTTAATTCTTAATTCTTAATTAATATTCATCCCAACTTTTAATCTTAATGTCCTCGAAACTCATAGTACAGAACGCATTAATAAAAGCAGAAGCTAATCGGGCGTTGGTAAACAAAGGAATATTGAAATCTATTGCTACACGACGAATGATAAAATCATTTGCCAACTCACGTTTTGTGGTGTTTTTTGGAATATTGATAACCAAATCGAATTGTTTGTTGGCAATCATGGTTTTGACATTCAAATCACCATCTTCGTCCGGCCAATTTACAGGCGTGGCTTCTACACCATTTTCATTTAAGAAACGTTGAGTGCCGCGTGTTGCAAATAGTTCGTAACCCTTTTTTTGCAATAACCGGCAAGCATCCGACAGTTCTACTTTCGATTTTGGTTCACCCGACGAAATTAAAATTCGTTTTTTTGGAATACGGAAACCAACTGAAAGTAATGATTTTAGAATAGCCTCGGAGAAATCATCTCCAATACAACCTACTTCACCGGTCGAAGCCATATCTACTCCCAATACAGGGTCGGCTTGTTGCAAGCGAGCAAAGGAGAATTGCGAAGCTTTGATACCTACGTAATCGAGGTCGAAAGCGGATTTTTCCGGTTTTTGAACTTCTAAGCCCAGCATTACTTTGGTTGCCAGTTCTATAAAGTTTATTTTCAGTACTTTGGATACGAAAGGAAAACTTCGTGACGAACGGAGATTACATTCAATTACTTTGATATAATTATCGCGTGCCAGAAACTGAATGTTGAATGGACCTGAAATGTGTAATGATTTGGCAATTTCGCTGGCAATTTTCTTAATTCGGCGAATGGTTTCCACATAGATTTTTTGTGGAGGAAATTGTGTTGTAGCATCACCGGAGTGAACTCCTGCAAATTCTACGTGTTCCGAAATAGCATAAACAAGTATTTCGCCGTTTTTAGCCACTGCATCAATTTCAATTTCCTTACAACGTTCGATAAATTCAGAAATCACAACCGGATGTTTTTTCGATACATCGGTAGCCAGTTTCAAAAAGTTTTCAAGTTGTGACGCATCGTAACACACATTCATAGCTGCTCCCGAAAGTACATACGAAGGACGCACCAATACAGGGAATCCAATGCCTTTCACAAATTCGTTAACTTCATCAAATGTGGTCAGTTCTTTCCAACGTGGTTGGTCAATCTTCAGATTATCAAGCATTGACGAGAATTTATGACGATCTTCTGCCATGTCAATATCTTTAGCTTGTGTTCCTAAAATGGTCACATTGGCACCTGCCAGTTTTAAAGCCAAATTATTTGGAATTTGTCCTCCGGTAGAAACAATTGTTCCCATAGGATTTTCCATATCGATAATGTCCATAACCCGTTCAAAGCTGAGTTCGTCGAAGTACAGTCGATCACACATATCATAGTCGGTCGAAACTGTTTCGGGATTGTAATTTATCATAACCGAGCGGAAACCTTCTTTACGAATAGTCAACAATGCATTCACTCCGCACCAGTCAAATTCAACCGACGAGCCAATACGATAAGCACCCGAACCAAGTACAACTACCGATCGATGATCGCCCAGGTATTTCACGTCACTGGCTGTTCCGCCATAGGTCAAATACAAATAGTTGGTTAGAGCAGGATATTCAGCTGCCAGGGTGTCAATTTGCTTTACCACCGGAACAATACCTCGTTCTTTACGGTGTATGCGTGTCAGTTTTATTTTTTCATCAATTTCGTCGCTATTGCATTTTGTAACCAATCTGGTGATTTGGAAATCGGAGAAACCCATTTCTTTGGCGCGTTGAAGAACGCTATCTGGCAATTCTTTCAATGAATTGTAAGTTTCCAATTCATGTTCTTTTTCAACAATGGCTTGCAATTTATACAAAAACCAGCGATCGATGCGCGTCAATTCATGTAATCTGTCAACAGTATAACCGCTGTGAAGTGCTTGTGCCAGATAGAATACACGTTTATCGGTTGGTTGATTCAATGCTGTGTCGACATCATCGGCGTAAAAATCTTTATTGGCAACAAATCCGTGCATTCCCAATCCTATCATACGCAAACCTTTTTGGAATGCTTCTTCAAAATTACGACCAATTGACATAATTTCGCCTACCGACTTCATACTTGAACCCAGTTGACGGCTAACTCCTTGAAATTTACCCAAATCCCAACGTGGAATTTTACAAACAATATAATCAAGTGCCGGTTCAAAGAATGCCGAAGTATCTTTTGTAACTGAGTTCTTCAATTCGGGTAATCCGTAACCAAGTCCCAGTTTTGCAGCCACAAAAGCCAATGGATAACCGGTTGCTTTGGATGCCAGTGCCGAAGAGCGACTCAAACGGGCATTTACTTCAATTACTCGGTAATCTTCCGAAAAAGGATCGAAAGCATATTGCACGTTACATTCACCCACAATTCCAATATGGCGAATAATGCGGATAGCCAATTCACGAAGTTTGTGATATTCACGGTTGGTAAGCGTTTGTGAAGGTGCCACAACGATACTTTCACCAGTATGAATTCCCAGCGGGTCGAAGTTTTCCATATTACAAACAGTAATACAGTTATCATATTTATCACGTACCACTTCGTATTCAATTTCTTTCCAGCCTTTCAGCGATTTTTCGACCAATACCTGATGTGAATATGCAAAAGCTTTGGTAACCAATTCTACCATTTCAGCATCATTGTCACAAAAACCGCTACCCATACCACCCAATGCATAAGCAGCCCGTACAATAACAGGATAACCCAGTTCATTGGCTGCACGAATGGCATTTTCTAAATCGTTTACCGCTTCACTTTTGATATATTTTACATCTATTTCTGCAAGTTTCTGGTTAAATATTTCACGGTCTTCAGTATCAATAATTGATTGTACAGGCGTTCCAAGAACACGTATATTGTATTTTTCAAAAATTTTATCTCTGAATAAAGCTACACCACAGTTCAATGCAGTTTGTCCACCAAATGATAGAAAAACGCCATCGGGACGTTCTTTTTCTATAACTCGTTCAACGAAATCGGGCGTAACTGGTAAAAAATAAACCCTGTCGGCAATACCTTCGGAAGTTTGTACTGTGGCAATGTTTGGGTTGATAAGCACTGATTCAATACCTTCCTCTTTCAAAGCTTTCAATGCTTGTGAGCCAGAATAATCGAATTCACCGGCTTCTCCAATTTTCAACGCACCCGAACCAAGTACCAATACTTTTTTGATTTCGCCTTTGTTAATTTGTTTGTTAATGTGTGTTGTTTTTAGTTTAGCCACGCATTCTTCTTCAATTAATTGCGGAATAGTTTTGGAGGTTCCTTCGAGGGTTTTGATGAAGACATCAAACAGAAATTCTGTATCAGTTGGTCCAGAAGCAGCTTCGGGGTGAAATTGTGCCGAGAACCATGGTTTCGTTTTGTGCCTGATTCCTTCGTTGGTCCCATCATTCATATTTACGAATAATGATTCCCAATCGGAATTCAGGGCTTTATTGTCTACTGCAAAACCATGATTTTGTGAAGTAATAAAGGCACGTTGTGTGCCAACTAATTGTACCGGTTGATTATGGCTGCGGTGACCGTATTTCAATTTGTAAGTTTTGGCTCCACCTGCTACCGAAAGCAATTGGTTTCCCATACAAATACCAAAAATCGGTTTGCTGGTAAGCATTGCAGTTTGAATGTGGCGAACGGTGTTTTTTGCATATTCTGGGTCGCCAGGACCATTTGAAATAAACAATCCGTCGAATTCTATGTGGTTAAAATCATAATCCCAGGGCACACGAATAACAGTTGTGTCTCGATTTAATAAGCAACGAATGATGTTGTGTTTTACGCCACAGTCGACCAACAATATATGGTATTTTCCGTTACCATAAATGATTACTTCTTTGCAGCTTACTTTTGCCACTTGATTTTCATCATCCGGATTGATAAAATCAATATCTTCGCCACCCTGGAAAATGAATTTTCCTTTCATTGTTCCTTTTTCACGCACTAACTTTGTCAGCTCACGTGTATCAACATCAAAAATTCCCGGAACTTCGTTTTCTATCAACCATTCACTCAAACTTTTTCCTGCATTCCAGTGGCTGTGTTCAAAAGAAAAATCGGAAATAATCAGACCTGTTGCCTGGATTTTTTCCGATTCGTAATAAGTAGAAAGTCCGTTTTGGATAATATCATTCGGAACGCCATAATTACCAACCAATGGAAATGTTAGTACTAACAATTGACCGGAATAGGAAGGGTCAGTCAAACTTTCGGGATACCCGACCATGGCGGTATTAAAAACAACTTCACCGGCTACCGGTTTCTCGTAACCAAAGGATTTACCTTTGAAAACAGTTCCGTCTTCTAATACTAAATGAATGGGCTTGAATTTTTGCATAAATATTTTGTGGATTTTTATTTCTCTGTTTTCCGAATATATTGTCCAAATTTGTGCAAAAGTACTGCTTTTTCTTCTTTTCTGCAACCCTTTAATCCATAAAATATTGTAATAATTTACCAAAGTTTTCAACACATTTTTCCTTTAAAAATCAATAGAACAAAAAGGAATGCGAATGGAATAAATATGCGAAACCAGTAATTTATAGTTCAAGCTTATGATTATTGGAAGGTGTTTTTATTTAATCAAAAGCTAATAGAAACAAGTCAATTTTTTATAATATTAGTTCTTATACTGCTTTAAAACTCATATCCAAACTCTTAACAGAATGCGTCAAAGCACCCACCGAAATATAATCCACCCCACAATTGGCATAATCTTTTAAAGTAGTAAAGGTGATTCCACCCGATGATTCAGTTTCATATTTTCCTGCAATAATTTCAACCGCTTTTCGGGTATTCTCGGTTGTAAAATTGTCGAGCATAATGCGGTTTATACCACCGACAGCTATTACCTGAGCTAATTCGTCGAAGTTGCGAACCTCAATTTCAATTTTCAAGTTCTTGCCTTTTTCTTTCAGATATGCTTTGGCACATAAAATAGCTTTTTCGATACCACCTGCAAAATCCACATGATTATCTTTCAATAAAATCATATCGTACAACCCAATGCGATGATTTACTCCACCACCAATTTTTACAGCTTCTTTTTCTAGCAAACGAAGTCCGGGAGTAGTTTTTCGGGTATCAAGCACCCTGGTTTTTGTTCCTTCAAGCGCTTTTACATATTCTCGTGTACGGGTTGCAACACCACTCATTCGTTGCATAATGTTCAGCATCAGGCGTTCAGTTTGTAATAACGATTGAATTTTCCCCTCCACCACAAAAACGATATCTCCAACATTTACTTCTGTGCCGTCATTAATAAAAGAGGTCATTATTAGCTCCGGATCGAATGCACGAAAAATTTCACGAGCCACTTCAATGCCAGCTAAAATGCCTTTTTCTTTGATAATTAATTGAGATTTTCCAATTGCTGTAGCAGGGATACACGAAAGTGTAGTATGATCGCCATCGCCAATATCTTCGGCAAACCAAAGTTGGATAAGTTGTTCGAAATCTTTAGTCATTTGTAGGTTCAATTCTCAATTGTTGAATTTCATTTTTTCGAGTTAATACATATAAACGATAGCTTCCCGAAGAAGTTTTTAGCGTTCCGATTACAAAACTTGCAGCTTCTTTATTTCCTTTGTGTAATAATTGAAAACTATTCACACGATTTTTTCGGAAAAAATCGGCAATTATGCCTGTAGCTTGTTGTTTGCTGAATACATCATTTTGATTCCCAATTACAAGTTCTACATTAGCATTCAAATAACCCGAAAGTTGACCGGCAGCACCTTCGTTAAGAGCCGAAATAATCTCGGAAGGTACCTCTGCCGTTTGTGAGATTACCATTGGAACAGCAAAAAACAAACAGAAACTAAGTAAAAAGAGTTTAATTTTTTTCATATTGTATCGTTTTTTTGCAAAACATTTTTCATTTTAAAAGTTTTCTCGTTAAAAAATGCCATATTTGCATTGGAATAGGAAATCATGTTGCAAAAGTACACTATTTATTTTATTGCAGCCAATTTTTTTGACTGATTTTTAACGGAACAAATTACACGCCAAATATAGAACCAGAACTAAGTCAATGAAAATAATACTGTTAACTGTTGGGAAAACTACCAATGCAAATCTTGTTAAACTTCAGGATGAATACCAAAACAGATTAAAGTTTTATATTCCTTTCGAGTTGGTCGTGATACCCGAATTAAAAAACACTAAAAATTTTTCGATTGGTGAGCAACAGGAAAAAGAGGCTGATTTAATCCTCAAACAAATTGAAACAAATGACGAAGTCATTTTGTTGGACGAAAAAGGAAAACAGTTCACTTCTGTTGGATTTTCGGAATTCATATCAAAAAAAATATTGGCATCGCACAAACGCATGGTTTTTGTTGTTGGTGGACCATTTGGTTTTGCAGAAAAGGTTTACAACCGTGCCAATGTAAAAGTATCACTTTCAGCTATGACTTTTTCGCACCAAATGATTCGGCTTATATTTGTTGAGCAATTATATCGTGCCATGACAATTTTGAAGGGTGAACCTTATCATCATGAATAGAGAAAATTTGAAAAATGAAAACCAAAAAATCAATTCGAATATTAGCTATAATTTTGTTTTCTTGTTTTTTAACAGGCTTGGTCTGCGATTATTTCTATCGTATCTCACCTAAACATGCTATCAAGATTGAAAATTTTCGGAACGAACTGAATTTAAAAGAAAAGCAGTCAGCAAAAACTTTAGATATTCTGAAGCAAATCATCATTCACACTTCAATCGATTCCTTAATTCATTATCCGTTTGCAAAAAACGATATTTCTTACTATGTATTCGAAAAAGGCGAACTAGTTTTTTGGTCGGACAACAATCTCGATATAAGTAATATTAAACTTCCCACATCGACTGACTGTCATTATATTCTGCTCCAAAACGCACACTGTGTAAGCCGTTTAGTGTCATTTAAGTCCACCGAAATATTGGCTCTTATTACCATAAAAAATAATTATCCTTACGAAAACGAAAAATTGATAAACAGTTTTGCTTCTGGATTCGACATGGATAAACAAGTACAAATTGTGAATGGCAAAAGCACTGATAACTACGCCGTTTTCTGTGATCACGGTGATTATTTATTCACTTTATCCGAACCTCAAACTCTGGTTTTTAATGAAACCTTGGCAGTTATTGGTTTTATCGCTTACTCAGTGGCAATTCTTATTTTTTTATTTCTATATGCCAATACACCTTATCTTGCTAATAAAAAGAGTATTGGTCTAAAATCTTTTAATTTATTGGCTTTGAGCGTTGGAGTTTTTATCGGATTGGGTTTATTCTTTAATTTACCAACTTTGTTGTTTTGGAATAAATTATTTACCCCATTCCAATATGCTTCAAATCCATTATTAACATCAATCAGTCATTTGACTGTAGCAACTGGCTTTTTTATATCAACCATTTATTTGTTTTATTTTTATGTAGATATAGAAAAAACAAAAAATCTGAAAGGTCGGATTTTGTTACTATTCGTCACTATTTTGTACTTTGTATTAGTTTATTATTTACTGTCTGGACTTATTTACCATTCTAGTATTCAGCTTACTATTCTAAAATTTAGTGATTTTTCTTTTATTTCACTTTGGATTCATTTTCTAATTTTACTATGGGGAATTGGTTTGGCATTGTTGTTTTTTAAAACTCACAATTGGTTAAAAACAAGACTTAAACTGGCTCTGATTATTGATTTCATTTTTTTTGTATTGTTGTTTCTCGTTTGTTTTCTTATTTCTCCTCCAGATATTTATAGATTAACTGTCTCGATTACTATTATTTGGTTGGTTTTATATTTCCCTCATATTTTACCAAAACTAAGAAATACTTACAGTTATATTGCCATTTGGACACTTGTTTTCACGCTATTTCTAGTCCATAATTCATATATTATCAACAATAATAAAAAACAGGATAAGTTTAAAATCATAGCTCAAAATATCTTTATAAATGGAAATACTGAAAATGACCGAATGGCGGATATTTTACTCGAAGAACTGGATTTACAAATTAAGAACGATAAAAAAATTGAAAGTTTAGTAATAAACTCTGATTCTCTGATGGTGGCAAATGATTATTTGAACAGTACTTATTTGAGGGGTTTTTGGAATAAGTACGAAATGCGGTTGAATGTTGCCGGTAATCATACCGATTTATTCAATGAGTACTCTAAATTCATAAACAATATCGGATCTAAACTGAAAAGTACAAATTTTTTTAGTGTCCCTGCTAACGAAAATAACATGTCATATATTGGTGCATTTCTATCAAATACTTCTAAAAATGACTCAATTTACTTTTTCATGGAGTTTTATCCACGTCGCAATTTTAAAAGTTATAGCTTTCCCAATTTACTGATTGTTTCATCACCAGATATTCAATGGCAACTCCAAATCGATATTACTAAATATGAACATCAGAAATTAGTATATTCTTCGGGCAAAGTAGAGTTTTCACCCAATACCAATTGGATTCCTAAAAATAAATCGGATTTTTTTACTGTTTTCAAAAATGGTCGTATGCATTTTATTTATGCACCTAATAAACATTCTTATATCATTATCACCGAACAACAACTGTACGATCAGGCTGCATATTTACTATATTTTTTGTATGTTTTTTTGGTTTACTTTTCCATTTGTTGTTTATTGGTTTGGGGGTATTTACTTTCAAAACATAAAAGAAAGTTTCGATTAGGTATGACCTCAAAATTCCAATTTGCGTTTATTACTTTGCTCATATTTAGTTTCATGGGGATATTTTATGTTTCAGTTAATTTTATTCAAAATAAATATAAAGAAGAGCAAATTGCAAACCTCGAAAACAAAAAAAACTACATTCAAAAAGCACTTCAGGACAGATATTACTGGAATCAAGATTTGAGTTCACAAAATATGCAGGCTTTGAATTTCGATTTACAGGAACTATCGTACCTTTATCATACCGACATACATGTTTACAACAATAGAGGCGTATTGGAAGGCAGTTCTCAACCACTTATTTTTAATAAAGGTCTGATTAGTAAACTTATATCACCAACACCTTACTTTACCTCGAATATAAATATTAACCAGTACGAACATATTGGGAAACTTAAATATCTAACAGGATATTGCGATTTTTATAATGGTGATTACTTACAAATAGGCTATATTGCCATTCCACAGTTTTTTAGTCAAAACGAAATAAGAAGCGAAATCGAAAGCTTTTTAGCTGTAATTATTCAAATTTATCTCATAATTATAGTTCTTGCTATTTTACTTAGTTTGTTTATCGGAAAACAACTTTCAGCGCCACTTAATATGTTGGAAAACAAACTGAGAGAGATGCGATTGGGACAGAGAAACGAAAAAATTTATTATAAACTGAACGATGAAATTGGACAACTGGTAATACAATACAATCGAACCATAGATGAGTTGGAAAAAAGTGCAAAACTTTTGGCACAATCCGAAAGAGAAACAGCCTGGAAGTCGATGGCGCGTCAGGTGGCACATGAAATAAATAATCCGCTTACCCCGATGAAATTAAGTATTCAGCAACTTCGGCGCACAAAAGACTTGAATGACAATCAATTCGATGATTATTTTGCCAAGTCTACAATTATGTTGATTGAGCAAATTGATAATTTATCACGCATAGCAGGTACTTTTTCCGATTTTGCACGAATGCCTGAAGCTAATTTTGAAAGAGTCAATGTGGCTGCCCGACTTTTTTTGGTTGTGCAATTATTTATCAACAACTACGAACAGGTACAAATTAAATTTTTTGGAGAAGCACAAGAAGTATTTGCATATGCCGATTCCGAGCAATTAGTTCAAGTTTTTAATAATTTACTAAAAAATGCGATTCAGGCAATTCCCGAAAATCGAAAAGGAATAATTGAAATTAATCTGAAACAAACTGATGGACAAGTGATTATTGAATTTTCTGACAATGGAACAGGAATAGAAGATGATGCTCATGAAAAGCTATTTAATCCCAATTTTACCACCAAAACCACAGGTATGGGATTGGGACTTGCGATTGCAAAGAATATTATAGAATTAACAGGAGGTATGATTTCATTTACAACTAAAGTAAATGTTGGAAGTACTTTTATAGTCAAATTACCACAAGCTGACTAGCAGACTTTCAAATTAGAAATAAACAGCTCTCTCAATCGTAATGAAATCTACATTTGGCAATCAGAATTTCGTTTTCTTTTATCTAGTAAATTAATCGATGCTCATCGTTTACCTTCGTGACCAAAACCCTTTATATTTAAACTTAAGTGTTACGGGTTTACCTATTCAGGAAAAGGGATTTCTTGAAATGTCTTTTAATAAATCATTGATTCTCTTTAATATTTTTTTATCTGTGGCTTGCCAATAAAGATAATCTTCCCATGATTCATCTACAAAAATATATTTCATTTTTCTAAAATATCTTGGCTAAATGAATTTCCGGTTTTTAATTTCTCTATTGCCGAATCAAGTCTTATTTCATTCTTTTTAGATGAAAGTTCGTATTGGGTTGCATTTAAGGAATTATATTCATCTAGAGAGATGATTACCACTCCACTATCTTTTCCTCTATTGATAATTAAGGTTTCAAAATTATCGGTTACTTTGTCAAAATAACTTTTTATATCTTTTCTGAAGTCCGAAATTGATGTTGTTATCATAACTTATAATATTTTTTGTACGTTATATTGTACAAATATACGTACATAATATTTTGATACCAAACAATGATATAAATATTTATTATTTTTAACTATTTACATGTCGCATTAGCCAACAATTACTTTACTGATATTAATAGTTTGATTCAAAATGCCAAGTCTTATTATTTGAAATTGCATTTCCAATATATTTTGAATTATTCTTTTCGCATTATTTTCTTAACTTTCGCATTTTTGGATTTTCAGCAATGTATTTAGTTGCGGCATCATATCCATGTTGATATATGGTTTGAAAAGAATCGAAACTAAACTCATTAAATCCCTCTATTGCTTTGGGTTCAATAATAAACTGACACAAATCACGTCCTTCCCTTGAATTTTGATGTTGCATAGTCCTAACTGCAAATGCTAATGAATCAATTGGTTTGTTAAGTTCAGCAGGAACAATGTGAGGTAATACATCAACTCCAATAATAATTTGACAAAATTCCTCAATTCCTTGAGCCGGCATATTATTGAGTAATCCACCATCCACATAAAATATATCACCAATTCTCAGAGTTTCAAAAAGTCCGGGAATAGTAGCCGAAGCGGCAACCCATAGGTCTAGTTCATTACCCGAATCCACAATTTCCCATTCGGCTTTATTCAAATTTACGACGCAAATATGAAATCTCAACTTCAATTGTTCAAAACTATTGTGGGGTATCAATTCTTTAATTAATTCACGTAATATGCTGTGATTTGACAAACCTGATTTCAAAAAACCGGCACGGAATGTCATTAACTTGCTGATTTTGTATAATTTATCGTCTTTTATTAATTGCAGCATCTCGGAAGGTGTGATGCCCGCTGCATACAATGCCCCAACAATGGCACCCATGCTCGAACCTACTATTTGTTGTGGAAAAATACCATTATCTTCGAGCGATTGCAAAACTCCGATATGTGCAAATCCCAACGCTCCTCCGCCACTTAGACAAAGTCCAATGGAATTATTCCTCGAAGATATAGAAAATAAATCTTTAATCATTCTCATATTATTAATTTTAAGTTACAATTCTTCAAAATGTTAAGTCTAAATTTGTTAATGGATTAAAAATTTTCGGAACATAGTTATAATATGAAGATAAATTCACCTATTTTTGTATCTAGAAAATCCAACTTATCAATTGATTTAATTAAGAAAAAAATCCCCTCAAAATTAATAAATAACCTAATAATGAAACGTTTTACACTAACTATTGTTTTAACTTTAAGTATAAATTTTTTATTCTCTAATTTACTCTACGATATTACAGATGGAAAATTTAAAGTTAAAACTTTAGAAACGCCTCTTTCAATGAAAGATGGTGAAAATTATTCACTAATGGTGAACGAGAAAGCTGTTGTAAAATACAATTACAAAACCGGTGCAATTGTTGATACAATATTTAGTATTTACAAACTTAAAAATGCACCTTTTAAAAAAATATCTGGTTACGAATTTAGTCCGAATGAAAGCAAATTGCTTATTTATTGCAATTTTAAAAAAAAATATCGCCGTACATTTACCGCCGATTATTTTGTTTACGATATTAAAAGAAATGAACTGGAGGCACTTTCAGAAAACGGAGCACAAGAAGTTCCACTCTTCTCGCCCGATAGTCGTTATATTGCTTTTGCCAGAGAAAATAATTTGTTTTTAAAAAAACTGGAATTCAAAACTGAAACTGCCATCACCAAAGATGGTCAGTTAGGAAGTATTATTAACGGAACACCCGATTGGGTATACGAAGAAGAATTCGTTGCTACTCGCTATTTTGAATGGAGTCCTGACAGTAAAATGCTTGCCTTTATCCGTTTCGACGAATCCAAGGTACCGCAATTTTCATACTTGCAATATTTAAATAAATTTGCCGACAAGGATGAACTGATGCTTTATCCTACATGTATTCAATTCAAATATCCAAAATCTGGAGAAAATAATTCACTAGTAAGTGTTTGTGTGTATGATGATTTTTATAAAAATATTAAAACAGTTAAATTTAATGATGATGACCAGGATTTTTACATTCCTCGGATAAAATGGACAAATTCGATAGATCAACTGGCGATTTTCAAACTCAATCGTAATCAAAACAAATTGGAAATGCTTATTGCAAATCCAAAATCTACTCTCTCAAAAATTATTATGAGACAAGAAGATAAGTATTATCTTGATTTTCAGATTATTGATTTTATTCGTTTTTCCAGTAATAATCAGTTTTTTATTGGTGTTAGTGAACAGGATGGTTATCGACATGCATACAAGTATGGTATGAATGGTACAATTATAAAACAACTTACAAAAGGAAATTGGGATGTAACCAATGTGTATGGGTACGATGAAGTTAAAAATTTGCTTTATTATCAATCGGCAGAAATATCACCTTTGCAGCGAGATGTGTATTCAATAGATGATAAAGGGAAAAAAACTAGACTTACGGATGGAAAAGGAACACATAAAGGCGATTTTAACAGTACTTTTTCATTTTTTATTGACAATGCATCAGGTTTAGAATTTCCAGATATCTTTACTTTACGAAATAACATTGGTAATGAGATTCGGGCTATCGGTAACAATTCGATAATTGCCGATGAATTTAAGTCTTTGAATCTACCAAAAAAAGAATTCTTAAGTTTTACAACTTCAGAAAATGTGAAATTAAACGGTTGGATAATAAAACCTACTAACATTGATGCCAATAAAAAGTATCCTTTGTTGTTGGTTCAATATAGTGGTCCAAATTCTCAGGAAGTGTTGGACAAATGGCATATTGATTGGGAGTATTATCTGGCAACAAAAGATTATGTGGTGGCATGTATAGATGGTCGTGGAACTGGTGGGAGAGGAGTTGAATTCAGAAAATGTACGTATCAACAATTGGGAATTCTGGAAACTAAAGACCAAATTGAAGCTGCAAAATACCTTGGAAAGCAATCTTATATTGACAAAGACAGAATTGGCATTTGGGGTTGGAGTTATGGTGGTTTTATGACATTAATGGCAATGAGTAACACGGAAAAAGTTTTTAAAGCAGGAATTGCTGTTGCTCCGGTAACTGATTGGAAACTTTACAATACTGCTTATACCGAACGTTTTATGCGTCGACCACAAGAAAACTTTAAAGGTTATGAACAAACATCTCCACAATTAAAGGTAGATAAATTACAGGGAAATTTGCTAATTGTTCACGGAACTGCCGATGACAATGTTCATACACAAAATACCATCTTATATATCGATAAGCTGGTGTCGGCTGATAAACAATTTGAAATGCAATTTTACACTGATAAAAATCACAGTATTTTGGGTAAGCAAACTCGCCGACATTTGTACACAAGGATGAGTGAGTTTTTGTTTAAAAACCTATGATATTATAGTATTAACCTGAGATTTTCTTTATTCAGATAGAAATTATGTTGTAAAACATCATTTTGATAAGATTTTAAATTAGCCATAGGATCTATTTAGTAGTAAAATGTATTAACTTTGTGCTTCAAATTAATCAATATAATTCCAAATACAAATTATCAATTAAACTAATTTATTTATGACCACAGAAAAGAAAAGTTATGCATTACCAATTGCAATGATGTTCGCGCTATTTGCAATGATTTCATTTGTTACAGGTCTTTCTAACCCACTTGGTGTTATTGTAAAAAACCAACCAGGCATACAAAACTGGATGTCGCAGTTAGGTAATTTTGCAAATTTCTTTGCCTATTTGTTCATGGGTTTACCCGCAGGTATTATCTTGAAGAGAAAAGGGTATAAGTTCACAGCACTATCAGCAATAGGTGTTGGATTTATCGGAGTAGGCATTCAATTAATTTCGGCAATGATGCCATACGAAAAAGGTCAGGATTTTTTACCCATATTTATGGTTTATTTAACAGGAGCTTTTGTTTCTGGATTCGCAATGTGTATGTTGAATACAGTTGTTAATCCATTATTAAACACCTTAGGTGGTGGTGGAAAAACTGGAAATCAGTTAATCCAGTTTGGTGGTTCTTTAAATTCGATGGCTGCAACCATAGTACCAATTTTTGGTGGTTATTTGATTGGAGATGTTGCAAAAGCAATGTTATCGGATGCAACCCCTGCTCTTTACATTGCAATGGGCATTTTTGCAACAGCATTCTTTGTATTATTATCTGTTTCGATACCTGAACCACATTTAGAGAAAAAAACGGAGAACAAATTAACAAAAGACAAAAATAGTGCAATGTCATTCAGACATTTTGTTTTAGGAACAATAGCAATTTTTTTATATGTGGGTATTGAAGTTGGTATCCCTAATTTTATTAATTTATTTTTGACTGCCTCTCAAGACCTTGCTTCAGGTGCAAAAGGTATGGGAGTTGATGCTGGAGCTGCAGGAACTGTGGTAGGAACATATTGGTTCTTAATGTTAATTGGTCGTTTACTTGGTGGTGCATTAGGTGCTAAATTTTCAGCTAAATCTCAATTAACTTTTGTAAGCACTTTGGCATTGATATTTGTAATAGCAGGTATTTTACTACCTACTTCAGTTTCGATGAATATGCCTGTATTTAAAGCAGATATTAGCTTTGGTTTGCAAACTGTTCCACTTTCAGTATTTCTTTTTGTTTTATGTGGACTTTGTACTTCCATCATGTGGGGCGGTATATTCAACTTAGCAGTCGAAGGAATTGGGAAATACACTGCAATGGGTTCTGGAATCTTTATGGTAATGGTAGTTGGTGGTGGTGTTTTACCTTTAATTCAAGGTGTTGCTGCCGATGTTACTGTTAGTTATTTAGCATCCTATTGGGTAATTGTTGTCGCATTGATTTATATGCTCTACTATGCATTGATTGGATGTAAAAACGTGAACAAAGATATTCCAGTTCATTAATTTTTAATTTTTAATTCTTCATTGAAATGGAAAAACCGTATGTTATAGGAATGGATATGGGCGGCACAAATACCGTATTTGGTATTGTTGATGCACGCGGAAATGTATTATCGAAAAGTGCAATAAAAACATCTACTCACCCCGATGATGTAAATTTGTACATTAATGATATTTACAATGAATTAATGAAATTGGTTGTATCAGCTGGAGGTCTTGATAAAATCAAAGGAATTGGTGTTGGTGCTCCAAACGGTAATTATTATACCGGAAACATCGAGTTTGCACCCAATTTACCATGGAAAGGTATTATACCTTTTGCTAGCTTAATGGCCGACAAATTTGGTATTCCGGCAGCACTAACCAATGATGCCAACGCTGCCGCTGTTGGCGAAATGATTTATGGTGCTGCTCGTGGTATGAAAAACTTTATTATGATAACACTTGGAACTGGTGTTGGAAGTGGTATTGTTATTGACGGCAAAGTGGTATATGGTCATGACGGTTTTGCGGGAGAATTAGGCCATGTATGTGTTATGCGTAATAATGGACGCCTCTGTGGATGTGGTCGTTCCGGTTGTCTCGAAGCTTATGCTTCAGCAACTGGTGTTGCACGTTCTGCTCGAGAAATTTTGGAAACGAATACCAAAGATAGTCTTTTACGGAATATCCCAAGCGACGACATTACTTCAAAAGATGTGTTTGATGCAGCTATAGAAGGCGATGAAATCGCAAAAGAAATATTTCAGTTTACAGGTAAAATACTCGGTGAAGCTTTCTCAGATTTTATTGCTTTTAGTGCTCCCGAAGCAATTATCCTATTTGGCGGTTTAGCAAAAGCAGGTGATTTAATTTTAAATCCTATTATTGAAAATATGGAAAAGAATTTACTTCCCATTTGGAAAGGAAAAGTAAAAGTTTTATTTTCTGAATTGAAAGAAGCTGATGCAGCCATTTTAGGAGCAAGTGCTTTGGCTTGGGAAATCTAAATTAATATCCGACTTGAATTTAAATAAAAAACCGTTGAACGAAAGTTCAACGGTTTTCTTATTGTGCGCCGAGCATGGCGAGTATATTTGACGGTGTAAGTCCGTTATG
>JACDZH010000391.1 GCA_013426815.1 Paludibacter sp. | reverse complement strand
ACGAACGGCTGGTGCTGATGCGGGATCTGCTGGCCGAGGATGGGAGTATTTATGTGCATTGTGACTGGCGGGTGAATGCTTTTATCCGGCTTGTCTTAAATGAAGTTTTTGGAACAGACTACTTTATTAATGAAATTACATGGAAACGAGCTCATACAGTGAAAGGCAACATCGGCCAAGGCAGCAAATACATGGGCACAAACACGGACACGATATTCGCCTATGCAAAGACTCCTACCTATGTTTTCAATAATGTGTTCCTGCCTTATTCGCAGGAATATATTGATTCATTTTTCAAACACACCGACCCCGGCACAACTAGGAGGTACAGGCTTGTTAGTATGATCGGCCCGGGTGGCGCAGCCAAGAGAAACCCCAGCTATGAGGTTATGGGCATCACTCGATACTGGCGTTACAGCGAAGCAAGAATGAAAGACCTGATGGCGCAAGGGTTGATTGTGCAGACCTCACCTGGAACAGTGCCTCAAAAGAAGCAATACTTGGATGATGGGTCAGGCGTATCGATTCAGTCTCTGTGGGATGACATAACTGGACTTGGTGCATCTTCAACCCAGGGCACAGGCTATCCCACCCAAAAACCCGAGGCCCTCCTCGAACGCATTATCAAGGCCTCATCCAACGAGGGCGACCTTGTTGCCGACTTCTTCTGCGGCTCCGGCACCACTGCCGCTGTGGCCGAGAAGCTTGGCCGCAAGTGGATTGCCACCGATCTCGGCAAGTTCGCCATCCATACCACCCGCAAGCGGATGATCGGCGTCCAGCGCCAGCTCAAAGAGGGCGGCAAGGATTATCGCGCCTTTGAGATCCTTAATCTCGGTAAATACGAGCGCCAGCACTATATCGGCGTAACCCCCCATCCCCCCTTGTCAGGGGGGCTTGATAATGCTCCCCCTGACAAGGGGGAGTTAGAGGGGGTTCGCGCCCAAATCACCCGCCTTCGACAAGAAGCCAAGGAGGCTGCCTTCCTCGATCTCATCCTGCGCGCCTACCGGGCGGAGAAGACCACCGGCTTCGCCTCCTTCCACGGCAAACGGGCCGGACGGCTGGTGGCAGTGGGGCCGGTCAACATGCCGGTGACCCGCCTCTTTGTCGAAGAGATCATCCTCGAGTGCCGCAAGAAACATATCACCAAGGTGGATATCCTGGGCTTTGAATTTGAGATGGGGCTCTTCCCCAACGTGCTCGAAGAGGCCCGCAGCAAGGGCATCGACATTGCCCCCAAATACATCCCCGCCGAGGTCTTTGACAAACGGGCGGTGGAGAAGAATCAGGTGGTGTTCCACGATGTCTCCTTTATCGAGGTGAGGCCGATTATTCAGTATTCTTCAAAGAACCCCCCTTACCCCCCTTATCAGGGGGGAATTGAAAGCCCCCCTGATAAGGGGGGTGGGGGGGTTAAGGGCAGAGGGGGAATTGCAGGCCCCCCTGACAAGGGGGGATCAAGGGGGGTTGGAAGCAGGGGGAGTTATATCCCCTACGACGCTTCGTTGACGGAAAAAGCGAGGGAAAACCGGAAAAAACCCACTCCCGCCGAGAAAAAAATGTGGTTCGAAGTCCTGCAGAACAAGCGATTTCAGGCCCTCAAATTTTCCCGCCAAAAACCGCTGGATGCCTTTATCGTCGATTTCTATTGCGCCGAATTGCTGCTGGCCATTGAGATCGACGGCGACAGCCATGCGGCACAAGAAGAGTACGATAAGCGCCGTACTGCTTTCCTGAACCGGTTTGGCGTTGAGGTGGTTCGCTATAACAACCAGGATGTACTTGAAAATCTTGAAGGCGTTTTTGAGGATTTATCCAAGCGGATAAAGTCCCGGCAAAAGCAACCCCCCCATCCCCCCTTATCAGGGGGGCTTATAAGCTCCTCCCCTTTTTCTGGGGGACTTCCAAGGGTGGTGGTGGAACTGACCGACTTTTCCGTTTTTTACGCTCAGGACTCCATCGCCCAGGCC
>JACDZH010000390.1 GCA_013426815.1 Paludibacter sp. | reverse complement strand
TATCTCCAGCGGCACCAGCGGCATCAAGGCGGCCCTTCGCATTGCCGGAGATTGAAACCCGAATTTCCGTGCAGATTGACGCCTTGTTTTCCCCATATCGGTGAGGGGCTGCCTGCTGTAGGTAATTCCATTTCCACATCAAAGGTGGAATTAATTCCCCTCCCCCCTGCGGGGAGGGGTCAGGGGAGGGGGGAACCAGCAATGAAAGCGGCCCATGGCATCACCCACCCCCCCCATTCCCGTCAAGGGAGGGGAGTTTTCTTGAGCAGGGGAAACGGAGATGGAACCCTTGATGCAGAATTCGAATAAGCTATAGAAAGGGAGCGTGAATGAGGACTGAGACAAACGTCCCTCTTCTTGAGGATATTCTTCTCCCCTGGAGGGAGCAGATTGGCGAGGATTACCCCGGCTACCGGGGGCATGTGTATCGCATGTGGAATTATTGCCTGGCGCTGCGGCCCTGCAGCGATGAGGAGAAAAAGAAGCTGGCCATCACCGCCTGTTTCCACGACCTTGGCCTCTGGTCAGACCATACCGTGGACTATATTCCACCCTCCATCGCCCAGCTGAAGCGGTACCTTGACCAACCCGGGCTGGGGCACTGGGCCGATGAAATGTGCCTTATGGTGGCGATGCATCATAAGGTTCGCAGGTATGATGGGCCCCACTCTGCCCTGGTGGAGCTGTTTCGCAGGGGGGATCTGGTGGATTTCTCCCTGGGCCTCGTCACCTTCGGGCTTCCGCGCTCCACCATACGGGACGTCAAGGCCGCCATTCCCAATAATGGATTTCACCGGTTTCTGATGAAGGGGGCAAAGGAGTGGTTTCTCCAGCACCCTTTCAGCCTCCCACCCTTTATCCGGTGGTAGCACCCGCAACCAGGGTTAAGGACAGAAGGGACTGCGGGGACCCGAGGCCCGAATGTGGGCACCGCATCGGATGGCCTCAGTTGAGTGATCCCCTGATTTCTCCAGGAAACCTGGGCCAGGCCATGAAGAACAGACAAAAACCGGGATCAGGAACGGAAACCCTTCCTCAAAACCCTGTTCCCTCGTTTTTTTCCCGGAGGCACTGTGCCTCCAGCCACCCGGCGGCCTGCTGAAACCGCCGGAAAAAAGCGTTATCACCATGCAAGGACGCCATCAATTGACCATGAAAAAAACAGCTCTTCTGCTCCTCCTCTTTATTGCCGGCTGCACCGGCATCCCCGCCAACGTCAAACCCGTGGATAATTTCCGTCTGGATCGGTATCTGGGGAAGTGGTACGAGATCGCCAGGCTGGATCATTCCTTTGAGCGAGGTCTGAGCCGGGTCACGGCTGACTACAGCCTGACCGATGATGGTGGAGTCCGGGTCTTGAACCGGGGCTATTCGGCTGCGGAAAATCGGTGGAAGGAGGCCGAGGGAAAGGCCTATTTCGTGGAGACCCCGGCGCAGGGCTATCTGAGGGTCTCCTTCTTTGGGCCGTTTTATGGCTCATACGTCGTCTTTGAGCTGGACCATACGGGCTATCAATACGCCCTCGTCAGCGGCCCCGACCACTCCTATCTGTGGATTCTCGCCAGGGCTCCCAGGATGGACCCCGTTCTCCTCAATGGCCTTGTGGCGAAAGCGGCAGCAGCCGGCTTTGACACAAGCCAACTGATCTTTCCCAGCCAGGAATAACGGAGGGAGCGAGGCGACGGGCAATAAAGATGCACCAAACCCCTCCCTCCACCTTCCAGATGGTGGCGCGGTAAAGCCACCAAAACGGGGAGCATATCCAAGCTGCTATGGATGTGTTGGAAAAACGCTATAAAACAGCCAGCTAAAAAGAAGAAAAAAAATCTTTTTTCGAGACAATTACAGGGGAATGACACAGAACGGAAGAAACAAAGAACAATGGGTTACAGCAAATCTGCTGTAACCCATTGTTTTGTTTGGTGCCGAAGGTCGGAATCGAACCGACACGGGGTTGCCCCTGCGGGATTTTGA
>JACDZH010000389.1 GCA_013426815.1 Paludibacter sp. | reverse complement strand
AATACTCCATCGAAATACTCCATTGACAGTTAATAGTTGACAAAAGATGAAATTATGTAGAAAATCATTATTCCCCATAGGGGATTAATATCAATAGAAAAAATGGTCAATCCAAAACCATTTCCCCGTAGGGTATAAATATCAATAGAAGATCGTTGTAATGTATTGAAGATTCCCCATAGGGGATTAAAATCAATAGAAAAAAGGATAATTTCAAAACCATTTCGCCGTATGGGAAAAATATCAATATAAAATAAGGATAATTTCAAAACCATTTCCCCATAGGGGATTAATATTAATAAAAAAAAGGATAATTTCAAAACCATTTCCCCGTAGGGGATAAATATCAATAGAAAAAATGGTCAATGCAAAACCATTTCCCCGTAGGGGATAAATATCAATAGAAGATCGTTGTAATGTATGGAAGATTCCCCGTAGGGGATTAAAATCAATAGAAAAAAAAGGATAATTGCAAAACCATTTCCCCGTAGGGGATAAATATCAATAGAAGATCGTTGTAATGTATGGAAGATTCCCCATAGGGGATTAAAATCAACAAAAAACATCAAATACAAAACCATTTCCCCGTAGGGGATAAATATCAATAGAAAATCGATGTAATTAATAGAAGATTCCCCGTAGGGGATTAATATCAATTTGAAAAAAAATTGATTATTCCCTGTAAATATAAACAATCTATGGCAAACACTTATTCTAAAATCTATCTTCATTTTGTTTTCGCTGTACAAAACAGGATGTCCCTGATTAGCCCATCATGGCAAAACGATTTATATAAATACATGGCTGGAATTATTTTTAAAAATGGACATAAAGCCTATATTATAAATGGAATGCCTGATCATATACATGCTCTTGTAAGTATGAATCCAAAGCAATCACCATCCGATTTAATGCACGATGTGAAACGAAGCAGTTCATTGTGGATTAATGAAAACCACTTAGTTGTTGGTAAGTTTTCCTGGCAGGAAGGATTTGGTGTTTTCAGTTACGGGAATTATCAAATTCCAAAAATTGCTAAGTATATTGAAACACAACAAGAACACCATGCAAAACAAACCTTCATCGAGGAATATAAAGATTTTTTGAAGATATTTGAGATAGAATACGATGAACGGTATCTGTATAAGGAAATTGATTGAATATTTATGTTAGAATCAACAATGCTGTAAAATTGGGGCAAATAATGTCAATCCCCTACGGGGAATTTATTCTTAAAAAATCTGTTCTATTGATTTATATTCCCTACGGGAAAAAAATTTGCTGAGCCAATAATTACCAGAAAAATATTAATTGTAACAATTTCATAACCAATTACCCGTAGGGGATAAATATCAATAGAAAAAAAGGAAAATTTCAAAACCACTTCCCCATAGGGGATAAAAATCAATAGAAAAAAAGAATAGTTGTAAAACCATTTCCCCGTAGGGGATTAATATCAATAGAAGATCGTTGTAATGTATGGAAGATTCCCCATAGGGGATTAAAATCTATATAAAAAAAGAATAATTGTAAAACTATTTCGCCGTAGGGGATTAAAATCAATAGGAAAAAAGAATAATTGTAAAACCATTTCGCCGTATGGGAAAAATATCAATATAAAATAAGGATAATTTCAAAACCATTTCCCCATAGGGGATTAATATTAATAAAAAAAAGGATAATTTCAAAACCATTTCCCCGTATGGGATTAATATCAATAGAAAAAATGGTCAATCCAAAACCATTTCCCCGTAGGGGATAAATATCAATAGAAAAAATGGAAAATTGCAAAACCATTTACCCGTAGGGGATTAATATCAATAGAAGATCGTTGTAATGAATAGAAGATTCTCCGTAGGGGATTAAAATCAATAAAAAATGAAACGAATTTTAATTGTAGAAGACGATGTAAATCTTGGTCTCCCTCCTGACTTTGACAGTTTTCGAGCCTTCATTTTGTAAAAAGCTGTATTATAG
>JACDZH010000388.1 GCA_013426815.1 Paludibacter sp. | reverse complement strand
CGGTTCTGTGAGAGGTTTAGGGGTGAGATTCCCCTTTACCTACTCGATTTTTTAGTTTTGGATTGAAGTCAATATACCATTCTCGAAATATAAATATGAAGACGTCCCATAAACCCATTGTTCGTGTAAGCCAAAACTGCCAGAGGATTTATTGATGTCTTCAGGTTCACCCCATGAATCTCTACACATATTTTTTGTCATTCCAATCCTAACTTTTCCTTGTAAAATCAATTTTGCTGAAGAAGCACCATATTTACGAGTCAAGTTTACTTTCCTTTTGTTTTTTTCTGCAATATTAAGGGCATTGACATTATCGTAGTAAGACTTTAATTGAAATTTACCACACACCAATGGCATTTCCTCATAAATATCTTTATAAGGCTTTCCACTCTTATCTTCTAAATAACAATAGTGTCTACCATATTGGTGATTTTCAAATATTAGAATAATTGGACTTCTTTCATCAATGACCATTTGATCCTCTTTTTTTCTTGGCTTTACTTGAATATCTACACAAGTCCACACCGTTTTAGTCACAATGTTTCTTGTTACAGTGTCTGTTTCTAAATTTATAAGGTTATTTTCTTTGTCATAATATGTTGCAAATCCTTTATTTCCAAGATAAATAAAGGTCTTATTCATATACAAAGACTTCATCTTCTCAAAGTGTCCTAATACAACCCATTTATAATTGTATTTATCAGTAAAAATATCACCCTCTTCACCCTTATAGCCCGTGTTGATATTTGTTAAAGAAAGCCTATGATATAATCCTTTTCCTGTATCATCGGGCAAAATACCATCAACTCGATAATAATTACCAACTTTGAAATCTGAACTTGTTCTGTAAGAATATGGATCACCACAATATAATAATGTTTGACCGATTAGATGATGATATGTGTATTTGTCCTCATATTTCTCTGGAGACATGTTTTTCAGACTGTCATATACAAAATTGTTATACTTGGGCTTTTGTTCCGTAGTGCTCATTATTGTTATCTGACCAAAAATATGAGTAGATAACAAAAGCGCAAAGATGAAGGATAAATTTCTCATAATTGTTCATTTAAGTTTGATAATGTATTTAACTTTTCATTTTACGATGTAAAATCTCGTTCGGAGTTGTCTCTATATTGTTGCTCATAAACTAAACCTTTTATTTCTTTGAGTTTATTCTGAACTTCTATGTCGCTTTCTTCTTTTCTTTTCTGAATCAAATCTCCAAAAGCAAGAGTTGTACTAATTTGAGAAAATGATAGCTGTTTAAATATTATTGATAGTTTCTCTTGAACCGATAGAAAACTGATGCACATTTTTGCTACCTCTTCTGCATCAAGATTGGTGGCAAATTTAAAATAATCTCCATATAGAGCACCATTGTCAAAATGAGCAAAAAATGTATTCCTGTTAGTTTTAATTTTCTCGTAGTAATTAAATCTGAATTCGTTCAAACATTTATTATATTCTTTGTACTCATCAGAAACTCCATAAAGCTTCTTTATAATTCCTAGGTCATTGTTGTGCCGTTCTAAATATCTATATAGTTCTATATAAATGCTTTTGATATAAAAAATTTGTTCTGATTTATTCGTTGCCAAATATAATTCTCGACTACTAATTGAAATGTCTATAGAAAAATTCAGAAAGAAACAATATAGTTCACAAAATGAGATTCGATTGATTTGGAAATCAATAAATTCATCTTTCTGGGGGATTTTTATCGAAGCTACTGTCGTTCTCAATAATTCACAAAGTGTAATAAACTGAATATTTAAGTTAATTTGACTTGAATAATCGTCAATTACTGCTTTTGAAGTTTTATATAGATTGATACCAGAAGTAGTTGTTGATATAAGAATTTCATCGTTGATTATTTGATATTTACTCATAGTCTTTTGTTTGTCTAACTTCTGGTTTTCTTTTTTCTTAGCATGTCTTATCCTAGAATATGGCTACAGGTTAAACATTGGTTTTAGTTGTTCTT